>NZ_JBHVST010000063.1:0-68694 GCF_042885015.1 Streptomyces sp. NPDC058086
CTGCCCGCCAGGGCGCGTCCTTCAGGGCTGTTACTTCCCCGGGGACTCCTGCGTCGTCGGCCGGGTAGGCCGGGATGAGCCGGGGGCTCGCCTCCGGGGGGCCGCTCACCACGGTGGCCGGGCGTTCGGCGGGGCGGGGTGCCTGAGCACCGGGCGCCGTGGACGTCGCCTGTGGTGCGGTGCTGGCCGCCGCCGACAGGGCCTCCGCGAGCCCGCCGAGCTCGACGTGCACCACGAGCACCGGCTTCGCCGGGGCCGAGGCCGAGGCCGATCGCAGGGCGTTTGCCAGGGCCGCGTCCTGGGCCGACGTCTCTCCCACCGCCGGTATGGCGGTCACCACCACGGCGTCGCACCTGTCATCGGCGAGGGCTTTCGTCAGCGCCCTGTGGAAGTCCTCCGCCGAAGCCGCCGTGGTCAGATCCAGCGGAGGAAGCGGTCGCAGTCCCTCGGCGAGGCACGCGTCGAACGTCAGCAGCCCCAGGGACTCCGAGTTGCCGAGGATCGCCACCCGGGGTCCTGCGGGGAGCGGCTGGCGGGCCAGTAGCAGCCCCGCGTCGACCAGCTCGGTGATCGTGTCGACCCGGATCACCCCGGCCTGCCGCAGCAGCGCGGACACGGTGGCGTGCGGCAGCCGGGTGGCCCGTACGGCATGCCCCTGGGGAGCGGCGGCGTGCCGCGCGCCCTGGACCACGACCAGCGGCTTGGCCGCCGCAGTCCTTCGGGCGAGCCGGGTGAACTTGCGCGGGTTGCCGATGGATTCGAGGTACATCAGGGCGACGTCGGTGTCCGGGTCGTCGTACCAGTACTGGAGTACGTCGTTGCCGGACACGTCCGCCCGGTTCCCGGAGGAGACGAAGGTGGATACTCCGGTCACGCCGGTGACGCCGCCGCCGCGCCGGTGCAGCCGGGAGAGCAGGGCGATCCCGATCGCGCCGGACTGGGCGAACAGGCCTATCCGCCCGGGGCGTGGCATCTCGGGCGCGAGCGAGGCGTTGAGGCGCACCTCGGGGGAGGTGTTGATGACCCCGAAGGCGTTCGGTCCGATGATGCGCATCCCGTACGTACGGGCCTGGCGGACGAGTGCACGCTGGCGCTCACGTCCGGCGGGGCCGCTCTCGGCGTACCCGGCGGAGACGACCACGAGGCCCTGCACCCCGTGCTCGCCGCACTCCGCGACGACTTCGGGGACGTACGGCGCGGGCACGGCGACGACCGCGAGGTCGACGGGCTCGGCGATGTCACGGACGGAGCTGTGGGCCGGGACGCCGTCGAGCTCCTTCTCCTGGAGTGCCTTGTTCACGGCGTACAGGCGCCCGGTGAACCCGGCCTCGCGCAGGTTGTCGAGGACGCTGCGTCCCACGCCGCCGGGGGTGCGGCCCGCTCCGACGACGGCGACCGAGCCGGGCGCGAGCAGTCGCTGCACGGACCGCGCCTCGGCGCGCTGCTCCCGCGCGCGCTGCACGGCGAGCGAGCGGTCGGTGGGTTCGAGGTCGAACTCCAGGCGTACGACGCCGTCCTCGAAGTGCCGCTTCTGCTGGTACCCGGCGTCCGTGAACACCTTGATCATCTTGGTATTGGCGGGCAGTACCTCGGCGGCGAAACGGCGGATGTCCCGCTCCCTGGCGACGGCCGCGATGTGCTCCAGGAGGGCCGAGGCGACGCCGCGGCCCTGGTGGGCGTCCTGCACGAGGAACGCGACCTCGGCCTCGTCGGCGGGCGCGGAGGCGGCCCGACCATCGGCATTAATACGGTCATAGCGTACGGTGGCGATGAACTCGCCGCCGACCGTGGCCGCGAGCCCCACCCTGTCCACAAAGTCGTGG
Organism: Streptomyces sp. NPDC058086; assembly: GCF_042885015.1. NCBI lineage: Bacteria > Bacillati > Actinomycetota > Actinomycetes > Kitasatosporales > Streptomycetaceae > Streptomyces > Streptomyces sp. NPDC058086. Next base: position 1,824 of record NZ_JBHVST010000063.1, read on the forward strand.
TGCGTGAAGCGGTGGACATCCTTGGCGGACAGGCGCGGGTAGGGCGCGAAGAAGCGGTAGTACTTCGACTCGTCCGATACCTGCTCGTAGAAGCTCACCAGCCGCTCGGCGTCGTCGACGGTGATGGGCCTGATGCGGGCGGTGCCGCCGTCGCGCAGCACCACGTCGGCCTCCCAGTGGGAGGGGTACTCGTGCCGGTCCGACGAGGTCTGCATGGGCCCCAGAGTACGGCTCGCGTCCGACAACGGCGCGAGGCAGGCTAGGGGCACCGAAGTCGGATCCAGGCCGGGATCCGACGCGGAGTCCGGGACGGGAACAGCACCCTGCCCCGGGCTCGCTTCACGTTGTGGAAGACTGGTCTAGACAACCCTGAACACCTGAAGGGCAGCATCACATGGCTGAGCGCCGCGTCAACGTCGGCTGGGCCGAGGGCCTCCACGCCCGTCCCGCCTCCATCTTCGTCCGGGCGGCCACGGCCTCCGGTATCCCCGTGACGATCGCCAAGGCGGAGGGCAACCCCGTCAACGCGGCCTCCATGCTGGCGGTCCTCGGCCTGGGCGCCCAGGGCGGCGAGGAGATCGTCCTCGCCTCGGACGCCGAGGGTGCGGACGCCGCGCTCGACCGGCTGGCGAAGCTGGTGGCGGAGGGTCTCGAGGAGCTCCCCGAGACCGTCTGAGAAAGAGCCCCCCGAGCGGGGTTCCTCAATTGACGGCGGGAGTGGTCTTCGCACCAAAAGACCCCGCCCCGCACACATTCGAAGGGCTCGCCTGAAAACATCGGGCGGGCCCTTCGCTTTTCTCAATTGCGGGCAGCAGAAATAATCTCCCGCGAATTACCCCTCTTTGTATACGGCGCCGGTGTTAATGACGCACGCCCGTCATGTTTACGGGATGTTGCGAAGTCCTCACACGCTCCGGCCGATCTCCCCCGCCGGGAAAGCGCAGCCGGTGCGCGACCGTCGCGCGCTCGGTGTGCAGCGCCGTGACGGCCCGCGCCCGCTCACTGTCGCCGCGCGCCACCGCGTCCACGATCCCGCCGTGCTCCGCCCAGGACTCCGCCGGACTGGCCGGCGCCTCGACCGCGTACATCCAGGCGATCTTGTGCCGCAGCTGGGCCAGCGTGGAGGTCAGCGCGGGGCTCCCGGAGGCCTGCGCGAGGGTCTCGTGGAACCAGCCGCCGAGCGAGCGCAGATCCTCGCTGTTCCCCCTCCTGGCCCGCTCCTGCCCCAGCCTGACCAGGCCTCGAAGCACCTTGAGGTGGGCCTCGGTGCGCCGCTGCGCGGCCCTCGCGGCGCCCAGCGGCTCCAGGAGCATGCGCATCTCCAGCAGGTCCGCGGCCTCCTGCTCGGTGGGCTCCGCGACACACGCGCCCGCGTGCCGACGGGTGACGACGAAGCCCTCGGCCTCCAGCGTGCGCAGGGCCTCGCGCACGGGGACCCGCGAGACGCCGTAGCGGCGCGCGAGCAGTTCCTCGGTGAGCCGGCTGCCGCGCTCGTAGACACCCGCGACGATGTCGTCACGGATCGCCGTGCATACCGAGTGCGCGGGAATGCGCATGACCGGACCTCCGCCTTAATCCCCGCGAAACGCGGTCGATTGACGCTTGTTCAGCGACTCTATTGCAGAGAGCCGGAATTTCCGATGGCGGGCCGGAATCCATGGATATTTTTTGGACAGACAGTCGTTCGAAACGACGAAGCCCCGGCCGAGGGGAGCCGGGGCTTCGGAAGTGTTGACGCCGGTCGTCGGACGTTCACGGTGCGCGAGCGGCAGAGGATCACGCCGTGCGAGCGGCAGACGTCCACGCCGTGCGAGCGTCAGACGTTCACGCCGTGCGAGCGAAGGTAGGCGACCGGGTCCATGTCGGAGCCGTACTCCGCCGTCGTACGGGCCTCGAAGTGGAGGTGCGGCCCGGTGGTGTTCCCGGTGGAGCCGGAGAGGCCGATCTGCTGGCCCGGGGTGACCGTCTGCCCCACGGAGACGCCGATGGACGACAGGTGGCCGTACATCGTGTAGGTACCGTCGTGCATCTTCAGGACGATCTGGTTGCCGTAGGCACCGCCCCAGCCGGCCGTGACGACCGTGCCGGAGCCGACCGCGTGGACCGAGGTCCCCGAGGCGGCGTGGAAGTCGACGCCGGTGTGGCTGCCGGAGGACCAGAGGCTGCCGCCGGTCTTGTAGCCGGTGGAGATGTACGAGCCGGTGATCGGCAGGACGAAGGTGTTGAGCCGCTTGCGCTCGGCGGCGCGGGCGGCACGCTCCTTGGCCTCGCGCTCCTTCTTCGCCTCCTCGGCGGCCTTCTTGCGCGCGGCTTCTTCGGCCTTCTTGCGCGCGGCGGCCTCGTCGGCGGCGCGCTGCTGGGCGGCGGCCTGCGCGTCGATCTGGGCGGCGACCCTGTCGCCGAGGGTGACGGCCTGGGTCAGCCCGGTCTGCTCGACGGAGGCGTCCGCGGCGAGGGCCGGGGCGGCCAGGGTTCCGATGACACCGGTGGTGGTGAGCGCGGCGACGCCGACGGCGTTCGTGGTGGAGCGCTTCACGCGGCTCGGACGGCGGTGTTTCCCGGGGCCACAGGTGAACGCCATGTAGGGGCTGATCCTTTCCTTCCCTCTCGCCTACCGGGTTAGCTGACGGGTTCGGAGCAGGAAGGTCTCCTACGGACCCCCTCCAGGGAGGGCGTCCGATTCACCCCAGGGACTACGTGTGGGTCCCCGGCTCCCCTGGCTCGCGCCGTACGGGGACTCGGCGATGACTGTCCGGTGCCGCGGGCGCGGCGCACTGCCTGACGAACAGCCGCCCCGACGCTAGACGGGGCGTCTTTCAATCAACAAACGGATCACGGTTTTTGTAGTGCATGCCACAGGGCAGACGGGCAACCTCCCTACCAATACGGACATCTTGGGGATGAAGTCCAAGCTAAATCCGAGCGGAAATCCGAGCAAAAAGGGGCCCGGGCGACTCTTCAGTCACCCGGGCCCCACGGAGTCACGCTCTTCCGCTCCGCGTGCGGCTCGGCTTCCAGCCGGCTTCCACTGAGCCGCTGCTCCGCCGAACCTCTACTCCGCCGAAACGACGGTCACTTCACCGATTCCGAGGGCCTTGACGGGCTCCTGGATGTGCGCGGCGTCGCCGACGAGGACGGTCACCAGACGGTCCACCGGGAAGGCGCTCACGGCGGCCGCGGTGGCCTCCACGGTGCCGGTCGCGGCGAGCTGCTGGTACAGCGTCGCCTGGTAGTCGTCCGGCAGGTACTGCTCGACCTGGTCCGCGAGCGTGCCCGCGACGGCCGCCGCGGTCTCGAACTTGAGGGGCGCCACCCCCACCAGGTTCTGTACGGCGATGTCGCGCTCGGCGTCCGTCAGGCCCTCGGCGGCGAGGGTGCGCAGCACCTTCCAGAGGTCGTCGAGCGCCGGGCCGGTGTTCGGGGTGTCCACGGAGCCGCTGATGGCGAGCATCGCGATACCGGTTCCGTCCGGGGCGGCACGCAGGACCTGGCCGAACGCCCGCACACCGTAGGTGTAGCCCTTCTCCTCGCGCAGGACACGGTCCAGGCGCGAGGTGAGGGTGCCCCCGAGGCAGTACGTACCGAGCACCTGGGCGGGCCACACACGGTCGTGCCGGTCGGCGCCGACGCGGCCGATGAGCAGCTGCGTCTGGACCGCGCCGGGGCGGTCCACGATGATCACACGGCCGGTGTCGTCGGCGGTCACCGGCGGCACGGGGCGCGGCTCGGCGGACGAGCCGGTCCAGTCGCCGAGCGTCTCGGCGAGCAGCGCGTCGAGGTCGACGCCCGTCAGGTCGCCGACGATCACGGCGGCGGCCGTGGCGGGACGTACGTGCTTGTCGAAGAAGGCGCGTACGGCCGCCGAGTCGATCTTCTGGACGGTCTCCTCGGTGCCCTGGCGCGGGCGCGACATGCGCGAGGTCGCCGGGAACAGCTCCTTGGAGAGCTCCTTGGCGGCACGCCTGGCCGGGTTGGCCGTCTCGTGCGGGATCTCGTCGAGCCGGTTGCGCACCAGCCGCTCGACCTCGCTGTCCGAGAACGCCGGTGCCCTCAGGGCGTCGGCGAGCAGCCCGAGCGCCTTGGGCAGGCGAGAGACGGGCACTTCGAGCGACAGGCGTACGCCGGGGTGGTCGGCGTGCGCGTCCAGGGTGGCGCCGCAGCGCTCCAGCTCGGAGGCGAACTCCTCGGCGGAGAGCTTGTCGGTGCCCTCGGAGAAGGCGCGCGCCATGATCGTGGCGACGCCGTCGAGGCCCGCGGGCTCGGCCTCCAGCGGCGCTGCGAGCAGCACCTCGACGGCGACGACCTGCTGGCCGGGGCGGTGGCAGCGCAGCACGGTCAGGCCGTTGTCCAGCGTGCCGCGCTCGGGCGCCGGGAAGGCCCAGGGCTTGGGCTGACCCGCCTGGGGCTGCGGGTGGAAGTCCATGGTGGCGAGCTCGGTCACTTCGCCGCCTCCTCGTCCTCTTCGGTGGTGTCGGCAGCGACCGGCTCGTACACGAGCACCGCGCGGTTGTCGGGGCGCAGGCGGGACTTGGCGACCTCCTGGACCTCCACGGCCGTGATGTCCAGGACGCGCTGTACGGCCGTCAGGGCGAGCTGCGGGTCGCCGAACAGGACGGCGTACCGGCACAGTTCGTCGGCGCGGCCCGCGACCGTACCGAGCCGGTCCAGCCACTCGCGCTCCAACTGGGCCTGGGCGCGCTCCATCTCCTCGTCCGTGGGGCCCTCCTCGGCGAACCGGGCGAGCTCCTCGTCGACGGCGGACTCGATCACCGGGACCTCGACGTCACCGGACGTCTTCACGTCCAGCCAGCCCAGGGAGGGCGCTCCGGCGAGCCGCAGCAGGCCGAAGCCTGCCGCGACGGCGGTGCGGTCGCGGCGTACGAGCCGGTTGTAGAGCCGGGACGACTCGCCGCCGCCGAGGATGGTGAGCGCCACGTCGGCCGCGTCGGCCGCGCGTGTGCCGTCCTCCGGGAGCCGGTAGGCGGCCATCAGGGCGCGCGCCGGGACCTCCTCCTCGACGACCTCGCGCAGCTGCTCGCCGATGACCTCGGGCAGCGAGCCGTCGCGCGGGGCGGGCTTGCCGTCGTGTCCGGGGATGGAACCGAAGTACTTCTCGATCCAGGCGAGCGTCTGCTCCGGGTCGATGTCCCCGACCACGGAGAGCACCGCGTTGTTCGGCGCGTAGTAGGTGCGGAAGAAGGCGCGGGCGTCCTCCAGGGTCGCCGCGTCCAGGTCCGCCATCGACCCGATCGGGGTGTGGTGGTACGGGTGGCCCTCGGGGTAGGCGAGCCCGGTCAGCTTCTCGAAGGCGGTGCCGTAGGGCACGTTGTCGTACCGCTGGCGGCGCTCGTTCTTGACGACGTCCCGCTGGTTCTCCATGGACTCGTCGTCGAGCGCGGCCAGCAGCGAGCCCATGCGGTCGGCCTCCAGCCAGAGGGCGAGCTCCAGCTGGTGGGCGGGCATCGTCTCGAAGTAGTTGGTGCGCTCGAAGCTGGTCGTTCCGTTGAGGGAGCCGCCCGCGCCCTGCACCAGTTCGAAGTGGCCGTTGCCCTTCACCTGACCGGAGCCCTGGAACATCAGGTGCTCGAAAAGGTGAGCAAGGCCGGTACGGCCCTTGACCTCGTGCCGTGAGCCGACGTCGTACCAGAGGCACACCGCCGCGACCGGGGTCAGGTGGTCCTTGGAGAGCACCACGCGCAGGCCGTTGGCCAGGCGGTGCTCGGTCGCTGTCAGGCCGCCGGAGCCTGCCTCAGCTGTGGCCGTGTGACCCATGGGCATGTACGTCCCTTCGATCGCGGAAACTGCAGAATTCCTGCCGGTCCTGCCACTGTATGCAAGCGCGCCGACAGGTGGCGAAGTTCCCGCACCTCGTACGCCGAGAGCGAGAATTCCTGAGGTGGGAGGCCGGACTTCCGTTCACCGTGAGCGATCGGAACGGGGCGCCGTGGAGCCTCTATGGACGGGTCGCGGTCCGCGTTGTCAGTGCGGCGGTCCACAATGGTGCGCGTCAGAACCCGTTCATGCCCCGGCAGAGACTGTGAAGGAGTCGCAGCAGCGATGGCCCGCCGCAGCACGAAGACCCCGCCGCCCGACGACTCGTACGAGGAGAAGATCCTCGACATCGACGTCGTGGACGAGATGCAGGGCTCCTTCCTCGAATACGCGTACTCGGTCATCTATTCGCGAGCCCTGCCGGATGCCCGTGACGGCCTCAAGCCCGTGCACCGCCGCATCGTGTACCAGATGAACGAGATGGGGCTGCGCCCCGACCGCGGCTATGTGAAGTGCGCCCGCGTCGTCGGCGAGGTCATGGGTAAGCTCCACCCGCACGGCGACGCGTCGATCTACGACGCCCTGGTGCGGCTGGCCCAGCCCTTCTCCATGCGCCTGCCGCTGGTCGACGGCCACGGCAACTTCGGCTCGCTCGGCAACGACGACCCGCCGGCCGCCATGCGTTACACCGAGTGCCGGATGGCCGACGCCACGTCACTGATGACCGAGTCCATCGACGAGGACACGGTCGATTTCGCGCCGAACTACGACGGCCAGGAGCAGGAGCCCGACGTCCTCCCGGCGGCGTACCCGAACCTGCTGGTCAACGGCTCGTCCGGGATCGCCGTCGGTATGGCGACGAACATGCCGCCGCACAACCTCGGCGAGGTCATCGCGGCCGCCCGTCACCTGATCCGCTATCCGGGCGCCGACCTGGACACGCTGATGAAGTACGTGCCGGGTCCCGACCTGCCCACGGGCGGCCGGATCGTCGGCCTGACCGGGATCAGGGACGCCTACGAGTCGGGGCGCGGCACCTTCAAGATCCGCGCCACGGTGTCGGTGGAGGACGTCACGGCGCGCCGTAAGGGCCTCGTCGTCACCGAACTGCCCTTCACCGTCGGCCCGGAGAAGGTGATCACCAAGATCAAGGACCTGGTCAACGCCAAGAAGCTCCAGGGCATCGCCGATGTGAAGGACCTCACCGACCGTTCGCACGGACTGCGCCTGGTCATCGAGATCAAGAACGGCTTCGTGCCGGAAGCGGTCCTGGAGCAGCTCTACAAGCTGACGCCGATGGAGGAGTCCTTCGGCATCAACAACGTGGCGCTGGTGGACGGTCAGCCGCTCACCCTGGGCCTCAAGGAGCTCCTCGAGGTCTATCTCGACCACCGTTTCAACGTCGTGCGCCGCCGCAGTGAGTTCCGCCGCAGCAAGAAGCGCGACCGTCTCCACCTGGTCGAGGGCCTCCTCGTCGCCCTCCTGGACATCGACGAGGTCATCCGCCTCATCCGCTCCAGCGACAACTCGGCGCAGGCGAAGGAGCGCCTGATCGAGCGCTTCTCCCTCTCCGAGATCCAGACGCAGTACATCCTGGACACGCCGCTGCGCCGCCTGACCAGGTTCGACCGCATCGAGCTGGAGTCGGAGCGCGACCGGCTCAACGGCGAGATCGACGAGCTGACCGGCATCCTGGACTCGGACGCCGAGCTGCGCAAACTGGTCTCCGGAGAACTGGCCGCGGTCGCCAAGAAGTTCGGCACCGACCGGCGCACGGTGCTTCTGGAGTCCGCGGGCACCCCCACCGCGACGGTCTCGCTCCAGGTGGCCGACGACCCGTGCCGGGTGCTGCTGTCCTCGACGGGTCTGCTGGCACGTACGGCCAATGGCGAACCCTTCGGGGAGGCCGAGGACGCCAAGCGCACCAAGCACGATCTGATCGTCTCCGCGGTGCCGGCGACGGCCCGCGGCGAGATCGGGGCGGTCACGTCCTCGGGCCGCCTGCTCCGGCTGAACGTGATCGACCTGCCGCAGCTGCCGGAGACGGCCTCGGCGCCCAACCTCTCCGGAGGCGCGCCGATCGCGGAGTTCCTGTCCTCCCTGGAGCCGGACGAGACGGTGGTCTGTCTGACGACGCTCGACGAGTCCTCGCCCGGCCTGGCGATCGGCACCGAACAGGGCGTCGTGAAGCGTGTGGTCCCCGACTACCCCTCGAACAAGGAGGAGTTGGAGGTCATCACCCTCAAGGACGGCGACAAAATCGTCGGCGCGGTCGAGCTGCGCACCGGCGAGGAGGACCTGGTCTTCATCACCGACGACGCCCAGCTGCTGCGCTACCAGGCCTCGCAGGTCCGCCCGCAGGGCCGGGCGGCGGGCGGCATGACGGGCATCAAGCTCACCGAGGGCGCGAAGGTGATCTCCTTCACCGCGGTCGACCCGGCGGTGGACGCGGTGGTCTTCACGGTGGCGGGCTCGCGCGGCACGCTGGACGACTCCGTCCAGACCACGGCCAAGCTGACGCCCTTCGACCAGTACCCGCGCAAGGGCCGCGCCACGGGTGGCGTGCGCTGCCAGCGGTTCCTGAAGGGCGAGGACTGCCTCTCGCTGGCCTGGGCGGGCGCGGTTCCGGCACGGGCCGCGCAGAAGAACGGCACACCGGCCGAGCTGCCGGAGATCGACCCGCGCCGTGACGGCTCGGGAGTGTCGCTGGCGAAGACGGTGTCGGTGGTGGCGGGCCCGGTGTAGATCAACCGGTCTCTTCGAGACCGTCGGGCTCCTCGTCCTGTACGTGGCCGTCCTGCGCGTAGCGGTCCTGTACGTGGCTGTCCTGCACGTAGCGGAGGACGCCCCACATGCTGCGTTCGTCGGCGTGTGGGGCGTCCTTTTCGCACGCCTCCAACTCCTTGGTCAGAGCCGAGGTGTCGATGCCGGAGCCGATCAGCACGAGCTGGGTGAAGCGCGGCTCGGCAGAAGCCCAGGGCTCCGGGTAGAAGCGCAGAAACCGCCCGACGGCATGCACGGCGTACCGGTTGTCCCTGTCCTGGACGCCGAAATCGACGTAGCCCTTGATGCGGTAGAGCCCCTCGGGCCTGCTGTCGAGGAAGTCCATCAACTCCCGGGGACCGAGCGGCACTTCGGAACTGAAGGAGAGGGATTCGTAGGCGGAGTGCAGGTGGTCGTGGTGCCCCTGGGGACCGCTCTCGTCGTGCCGGTGGAGGTCGTCGAAGGACAGCTGCCCGATGCGCTCTTCGCTCGGCCTGCAGTCGAACAGGAACTCGGGGTCGACGCGGCCGTAGTTGGCGGGCACGACGGCGGCCCGGTCGACGAGCTCGCGCACGGTGCGCAGCACACGCTCGCCGTCGTCGGCGCGGTCGATCTTGTTGACGACGACAAGATCGGCGAGGGCGAGATGCCGGTCGATCTCGGGATGCTTCTCACGCGTACCGTCGAACTCGGCCGCGTCGACCATCTCGACGAGCCCGCCGTAGACGATCCGCGGATGCTCACTGGCCAGCACCATCCGCACGAGCTCCTGGGGCTCGGCGAGGCCGCTCGCCTCGATGACGATGACGTCGACACGGGCCGATGGCCGGGTCAGCCGCTCGAGATACTCGTCGAGCTCACTGGCGTCGACGGCACAGCACAGGCATCCGTTCCCCAGCGAGACGGTGGAGTCCCCCAGCGCCCCGGCCACGGCCAGCGCGTCGATCTCGATCGCCCCGAAGTCGTTGACGACGGCGCCGATGCGGCTGCCTCCGCTGCGGTGCAGGAGGTGGTTAAGCAGGGTGGTCTTGCCCGAGCCGAGAAAGCCGGCGAGAACGACGACCGGGATCTGCCGGGCGGAAGCTCCGTCGACGTGGACCTGGTCACCGGAGGTCTGGTCGATCGGGACCTGACCTGGGGTCTGGTCGATCGGGACCTGCTGCGGGCTGGGCTGGCTCAACGGGCGACCTCTTTCACACCGACGCGTGCACCGGCTCATGCACCGGCTCTTGGACGAGGACGGCTCGTGGACCGGCGCTCGTACGGGGAATGGCTGCCGACCAAGGATACGAGTGGGAGGAATCCCCGCGAAGTGAACGATTGTTAGCGGCGCTCGCGGGGCACACGTTGGGCATGGCGCCGGTAAACGCGACCCGCACTTCCCTCCGTGCGCCTCCTCTCCGCCTCCCCGCCGATCAGAGCCGCTCGGCAAAACTGGGAGACGGCAAGCGCGCCGCCCACCGCTCGCCGGTCCGCTCCCTGTCGCCCCACAACCGACGACCGGCGGAACGGTCGCCTGATTCGGGGGTTGACATGGCCACACAGAATTCCGCGATACGGAGGCTTGGCTCAGGTGCCTGGGCCAAGCTCGCCCTCGCGGCCAACGTCGTCGCGGAACGCAGCTCACGGCAGCGCAGGCGCGCCGTGCTCACCGAGCAGCACCGGCTCCATTTCGATCTGCTGTGCAAGGCCATGGACGATCCCGCCCTCGCCGCGGTCCTGAACACGTACGAGACGGAGATCACCTCCGAGGAGCAGCGGCAGTACCTCTTCGCCAACGCGCTCTACATCAACGCCCTGTACTTCCATCGGATCGGGGCCCTGACGCGTGCGGAGCTGCACGGCCACTTCCGCATCATGTGCCAGAACCAGATCTTCCGGGCGTACTGGGTGGCGACGGAGCACCACCGCAAGAGCCTGCCCGACTCCTCCGAAGAGGCCGAACTGGGTCGGATGATGGACAGCCTGATACAGGATCAGACTGATTCCGACACCGACGAATGGTGGGTCGTGGGAGAGCCCGACGAAGAATCGCCGTGACCCCTGGCGCCGTCCGCCACCCTCGCGCGCCCCGCACACGACCCTCGCACCCCCATTCAAGGGAGGCGCCGACCTGCACTCGACTGCTTGCTGTTGCTTTGCGCACCATGGGCAACAGAAGCCGCCATATTGTCGCCTGGCCAGACATCCGGCCACTCCGACGAACATCTCTGCGCTCGGAGCCGTATCGGTCGCCTGCCTGAGCCCCACCGCCGACTCCCAGCGCGCCGGGAGCGCGCCGTCAGTGACCTCGATGGGCACGTATCACCCCAATGCCAGGTGTCGTCAAGGGAAGATGCAGAAATCGCCGACTGCTTGTTGTTGCTTTGCGCACCATGGGCAACAGAAGCCGCTATGTTGTCGCCTGGCCAGATTTCCGGCCACTCCACTCCGACGAACACCCCTGCGCTCGGAGACACCTTGCTGCCTCCGACGAACATCTCCGCTCGGAGACAGGCACGCTCCGAGGACCCCACAGCTCGGAGGCACCCATCAGTCCGAGCCATAAGGTTGGTACCACTCCGTGAAAATCGTGCGACGTCTCGGGGCTACACCACGCGAGCGCGGCAGCGCCACTGGTCAGTCGTGCCCCGACATCTTCGAACTCAGTGACGGCAGCTTCGCTGTCATTGGGCGCGAGGCCACCAAGGAACTCGACCCCGAGCTTCCGCCCGACGCCGCACGAGCCGACTATGAGCGGATCGTCATCATCACGCGCGAGACCCTGCTCCGCGCGAAGCAGGACATCCCTGATGCTTGACGTCACCGCCGCCAGGAATCGATCCAGGGATTGATCCAGGCACAGCTCCAGGAACCGATCGCGGGCATCTGAAGGTCGGAGTTCCGCCCGGTACCCCTTGAGCCACGACGTCCAGGCCCGGCATCGACGTGATGCCGGGCCCTTCACGTGTCACGACACTGGATCGCGTCAGCCGGCCACCGGTTCCGCCATCGGCACCGGCACCGGCACCGGCGGAACCGGCCCCACATACCGTGCCGCCGGACGGATGATCTTCGGGTCCTCCGCCTGTTCCAGGATGTTGGCGCTCCAGCCGACGACGCGGGCCGCCGCGAAGGTGGGGGTGAACATCTCCCGCGGGAGCCCGCACAGTTCCATGACCACGCCCGCGTAGAACTCCACGTTGGTGTGGAGTTCGCGGCCGGGCTTCAGCTCTGCCAGGATCGCCTCCACCCGGTGTTCGACCTCGACGGCGAAATCGACCAGAGAACCGCCGAACTGCTGGGCGATGCCGCGGAGCATGCGGGAGCGGGGGTCCTCGGTGCGGTACACCGCGTGTCCGAAGCCCATGATGCGATCGCCCGCGAGGACTCGTTCACGGATCCAGGGGTCGATGCGGTCGGAAGTGCCGATCGCGTCGAGGGTGTCCAGGGCCCGGCTCGGCGCACCGCCGTGCAGCGGGCCCGACAGCGCCCCGACCGCACCCACCAGACACGCGGCCACGTCCGCCCCCGTTGACGCCACCACCCGCGCGGTGAAGGTTGACGCATTGAATCCGTGATCAATGGTTGATATCAAGTACTGCTCGACCGCCCGGGCCCGCGCAGGGTCCGGCTCCGAGCCCGTCAGCATGTAGAGGTAGTTCGCGGCGTACGGCAGGTCGTCACGCGGTTCCACCGGCTCCAGCCCCCGCCCGAGCCGATACAGCGCGGTGAGCAGCGTCGGCACGGCCGCGCACGCCGCGAGCGTGTCCGCGCGACGCCGGTCGACGCCGATGTCGTACACCGGCCGGAACCCCAACGACGCGCCGAGCAGCGACAACGCGGTCCGCAGTCCCGCGAGCGGTCCGGACGGTCCGGTCGCCGCGGCGATCGCCGGCAGCGCCGCGCGGACCTCGTCCGGCAGCCCACGCAGTGCCGCGGTCCGCGCGGCGAAGGCGGCACCGCGCGCCGCGTCCGGCAGTTCACCGTGGACCAGTAGATGCCAGACGTCCTCGAACCCGCGGGTCTGCGCGAGTTCGACGGCCGAGTACTGGCGATAGTGGTAGAAGCCCTCCCGCCCCCTGACGTCACCCAGCGCGGTGTCGGTGACGACGACACCCGAGAGTCCTCTCGGTACGTCGACAGGGGTGATGGACGGTGCGGTAGCGGCCCGGTTGATCGGCATGCTTTCCTCCCTGAACTTGATTCGACTGTCCATGCTTGACTCGATCCGTGTCAATATTGATTGAATCAATATGCAGATACACGGATACGGTGGCGCCCATGAGGGATCAAGAACCGGCAGGGTCGACACACGAAGGACCTGGAGGCCGCGGAGGCCACGAAGGCCGGCGGCTCAGCACCAGGGAGGCCGCCGAGCTGCTCGGCGTGAAGCCCGAGACCGTGTACGCATATGTGAGCCGCGGTCAGCTCAGCAGCCGACGCGACCCCGGAGGTCGCGGCAGCACCTTCGACGCCAAGGACGTGGAGGCGCTCGCTCGGCGCAACAGGCGCGATTCCAGCGGGAGTTCGAGCACCGGCGGCGAGCTGTCCGTCCGTACCCGCATCACTCTCATCGGCAAGGACCGGTACTACTACCGAGGCGTCGACGCGACCGAACTGGCCGCGCGTCACTCCTACGAAGAGATCGCCGAGTGGCTGTGGACCGGAGAGCTGCGCCCCGGCGTCACGTTCACCGCCCCGGAGCCGTCCGTCACCGCCGCCCGCCGCGCCGTGGACGCGCTGCCCGAGCACAGCGGCCCCACGGACCGGCTCCGGGTCGCCGCGATCGCCGCCTCGGCCGCCGATCCACTGCGCTTCGACCTCTCGGAGAGCGCCGTCCTCGGCACCGCGCGCACCCTCATCCCCACCCTCGTCGCCGCCCTCCCGCCCCTGCGTCACGACCACCGCGACGAAGGCCCGCTGGCCCACCGGCTGTGGGGACGCCTCACCGGCCGGACTCCCGACGAGGCGTCACTTCGTGTGCTGGACACGGCACTCGGCCTGCTCGTCGACCACGACCTGGCCGCCTCGACGCTCGCGGTGCGGGTCGCCGCCTCGGCACGGGCACACCCGTACGCCGCAGTCTCGGCGGGCCTCGGCGTGCTCGAAGGCCCTCTGCACGGCGCGGCCAGCGGCCTCGCCCACCGGCTGCTCCTCGACGTCCTCGACCAGGGCACCGCGGCCCCCGTGGTCGCCGACGAGCTGCGCGCCGGACGCCGCGTCCCCGGGCTCGGCCACCGGCTCTACCCCGGCGAGGACCCACGCGCGCGTGCCCTGTTCGCCCTCCTGGAGGAGGTCCCGGGCGCGGCGCCCGCCCTGGCGGCGGCCCAGGACATCGTGACCACCACCGCCCGGCACACTCCCCTGCACGCCAACGTCGACCTGGCGCTGGCCGTCCTGACGGTCTCCTCCGGCATGTCCGCCTCCGCCGGGGAGACGGTTTTCGCCGTCGCCCGAACAGCGGGATGGATCGCCCACACCCTGGAGGAGTACGAGGAACGCCCGCTGCGCATGCGCCCGAGCGGCCACTACGTAGGAGCGCGGCCGCCGCAGCCACTCCCCGAGTGAGCCCCGGAGCGCCCCACAGCGCTCCGAATGCGCCCAAAGTGCGCCCCCATACGCACGGTCGGAAGTCGCCCTGGGCGAAGTCAGGTTAGGCTCACCTCTGTGAGTACGTGCACGACCGCGTCCCGGGACCTCGACGAGCCCCTCGCGGGGACCGCGGCGACCGCGAGGACATGGCTGCTCCTCGAACAGCCGGGCCCCTGGGGCGCCAAGGCGCTCACGTCGAGCCACCTGGACCCGGCGCTCGGCCGCGCGCTCGAAGCCGCAGCCGAGGGCACCGGGGTGCGGATCGCGCTCATCCGCCGCCCCGGGCGACACGCCGACTGCGGTACGCCCGCCGAGCGCCAGGTGTACGCGGCTCACACCACCCCGGGCAACGTATGGCTGCACAGCGCCACGACGTGCGCTCCTGAGCGGTTGCTCGACCTGGACTTCACCGCGCTCGGCAAGGGAGACCCACACACCTTCGACGCGGCTCTCCAGGGTCGGCGCCACACGGGCGACCCGCTCGCGCTCGTCTGCACCAACGGCAAGCGCGACCGCTGCTGCGCGCTCCTGGGCCGGCCCCTCGCGGCGGAACTCGCAGCCTCGGGCGTGGCGGGCGCCTGGGAGGTCACCCACCTCGGCGGTCACCGCTTCTCGCCCACCCTGCTCGTCCTGCCGTTCGGATACGCCTATGGGCGGTCCGAGGCCCATGCGGTCAAGGAGATCCTCCAGGGCGTGCGGGAGGGCCGCGTCGTCACGGAGGGCTGCCGTGGCAACTCGGCGTGGGAGCGGCCCGGGCAGGCGGCGGAGCTGGCCGTGCGCAGGGCCTGCGGAGAGCACGCCGCGGAAGCCCTCGGCGTCGTCCGCACGGGCGGCGCGGCGCCGCGCTGGGAGGTGACCGTCGCCCACACCGACGGGCGCCTGTGGCGCGTCATCGTCGCGCAGGGCGCGTCACTGCCGCCCCGCCCGGAGAGCTGCGGCTCGGCCCTGGGCTCCCCGGCCCGGATGGACGTGGTGGCCGTACGGGAGATGCCCCGGGCCGTGATCCCCGTAGCCTGCTGACCAGGACTCCTGAGCGGGCCGGCCCGTACCCGCCGACCACGGCTTCCCCACACGCCACTCGGGAGATCCACGCCACACCCCTTCGGACCGGCGCGCGCTCCCCCGTACCGTCATGGGTATGAGCCCCACTCCCCCCGCACGACGACTGCGCCTCGGTCTGCCTCGGCGGGCGTTCTCGCAGGTGCTACTGATGCAGGTGGCGATAGCCGCCGGGGTCGCCGTGCTCGCGACGGGGCTGTTCCTCGCCCCGCTCAGCGCCCAGCTCGACGACGAGGCCATGCACCGAGCGCTCGCGATCGCGCAGACCACGGCGGCCCAGCCGCAGATCGCCAGGGACCTGCAGACGACCCTGCCGTCCGTGAAGGGCCCCGTACAGGTCGCCGCGGAACGGATCCGCAAGGCCAGCGGGGCCGACTACGTCGTGGTGATGAACACGCACTGGGTGCGCTGGTCGCACAAGGACACCTCACAGATCGGCGGGATCGTCTCCACCAGTCCCAGACAGGCCCTGGCCGGCGAGGACGTCATGGAGATCGACACCGGCACGCTGGGACGCTCGGCCCGCGGCAAGGTACCGCTGCGCGACGCCGACGGGCACATCATCGGCGCGGTCTCGGTGGGCATCAAGTACGACAGTGTGCGCGCCCGGCTGATCCACGCGATCCCCGGACTCCTCGCGTACGCGGGCGGGGCTCTGGCCGTCGGTGCGTTCGCCGCGTACCTGCTCTCCCGGCGGGTCCAGCGGCAGACCCGTGACCTGGCCTTCTCCGACATCTCGGCGTTGCTCGCGGAGCGCGAGGCGATGCTGCACGGCATTCGGGAGGGCGTCATCGCCCTGGACCGTGTCGGCCGCGTACGGCTCCTCAACGACGAGGCGCAGCGCCTGCTCGGGCTGGACGCGAAGGCCATCGGGCAGCCGCTCGACGACGCGCTCGGGCCAGGCCGCACGACCGATGTGCTGGCCGGACGAGTCACCGGCACGGATCTCCTGACGGTGCGCGGTCAGCGCGTCCTGGTCGCCAACCGCATGCCGACCGACGACGGCGGCGCCGTGGCCACCCTGCGCGACCGCACGGAACTGGAGCAGCTGGGCCGTGAACTCGACTCGACCCGCGGTCTGATCGACGCCCTGCGCGCGCAGGACCACGAGCACGCCAACCGGATGCACACGGTGCTGGGGCTGCTCGAACTGGAGATGTACGACGACGCCGTGGAGTTCGTCGGCGAGGTGGTCGGCGACCACAGGGTCACCGCGGAACAGGTCACCGAGAAGATCCACGATCCGTTGCTGGCCGCCCTGCTGGTCGGCAAGGCCACGGTGGCGGCCGAGCGCGGGGTGGCTCTCTGGGTCGCGGACGGGACCCGGCTGCCCGACCGGCTGGTCGACCCGCGGGGGCTGGTCACCGTCGTGGGCAATCTGGTCGACAACGCACTCGACGCCGTCGCGGGCACCCCGCACGCGCGCGTGGAGGTCGAATTGCGCGCCGAGGGACGCACGGCCGTGCTGCGCGTACGGGACACCGGGCCCGGAATTCCGGCGGAGCGGCGGGAGCTGATCTTCACGGACGGGTGGTCCACCAAGAAGCCGCCCGCGCACGGCAAACGCGGACTCGGGCTCTCCCTGGTGCGCCGACTCGCCGAGCGGCAAGGAGGCAGCGCGGAGGCGGCGGAGGCCGACGGAGGGGGCGCGGAGTTCACGGTCGTACTGCCGGAAGCGCTCACGGAGGCCGGTCTCGGGCCGGCGGAAGGCCTCGTGCCGGGCCCGGAGGGCGAACCCGGCCGCGGGCCCGCACCGGAACTCGTACGACAGCCGGACGCGTTCTCCCAGGACAGCATGGGCAGCACGACCGCCGAGGAGGAGTCGCGATGATCGAGGTCCTGGTCGTGGACGACGACACGCGGGTCGCGCGGGTCAACGCCGCGTACGTCGGCAAGGTGCCCGGTTTCCGTGTCGCCGGTGAGGCGCACAGCGCCGCCGAGGCACTACACCGGATGGAGACGCTGCCCCACCTGGACCTGGTCCTGATGGACCACTACCTGCCCGACGAGACGGGCCTCGCGGTCGTCCAGGAGATGCGGCGGCGCGGCCACCAGACCGACGTCATCATGGTGACCGCGGCCCGGGACATCTCGACCGTCCAGGCGGCCATGCGGCAGGGCGCCCTTCAGTACCTGGTCAAGCCGTTCGCCTTCGCGGGCCTGCGCGCCAAGCTGGAGGCGTACGCGAATCTGCGCCGCACGCTCGACGGCGGCGGCGAGGCCGAGCAGGCCCAGGTGGACCGGATTTTCGGCGCCCTGTCGGCGAGTGCGGCGCCGGACCTGCCCAAGGGGCACTCTCCCCCGACCGCGGAGCTCGTCCGGCGGGCCCTGGTGACCGCCGAGGGGCCGCTGTCGGCCCAGGAGATCGCCGAGGAGACCGGACTGAGCCGGCAGACCGCCCAGCGCTATCTGAAGCTCCTGGAGCGCACGGGACGGGCCAGGCTGACCCTCAAATACGGCGACGCGGGCCGCCCGGAGCATCGCTACGTCTGGGCGACCCGCGCCTGAGGGCACGACCGAAGAGGGGAAGATCCTGAAGACGCGGCCACGGGGCGGGGGAAGGGGCCGCGCCCCGCTCTGAGCCAGTGGCGGCCTTCGCTTCTCCGCCAGTGGTGGCCTTGGTGGCCTTCTTCCTCAGCCGGTGACGGCCTTCTTCACGAACTCCGTGGTGTACGTCTTGCTCAGGTCCACCTTGGTGTTCTTGATGTTGGGGTTGAACGCCTTGAGCACCTTCTCGACGGTCTCGGGGCCGTCCACGGGCATCACGCCGTCCTTGGTGAACATCGGCAGGGTGCTCTGGATGGCGGTCGCGTAGAGCGTCTTGTTGCCCTGGGAGTAGTCGGCGGGCATCTTGGCGGCGATCTCGGAGGCGCTGTGCGTGGACATCCACTTGAGGGTCTTCACGAAGGCGTTGGCCAGCTTCTGGACCGTCTCCTTGTGGCCGTTCACCCAGTCCGTCTGCATGTAGAGGCTGGACGAGGGATACGGACCGCCGAGCGCCTCCTGCGATCCGCTCGGCGTACGCATGTCGATGAGCACCTTGCCGAGGCCCTTCTGCAGGACCGTGGCGACGGTCGGGTCCGTCGTCATGCCCCCGTCGATGGCCCCCTTCTGGAGTGCCGAGACGAAGGTCGGACCCGCACCCACGGCGACGGGCGCGAACTCGCTGACCTTCACACCGTTCTTGACCGCGAGGTACTTGGTGAGGAAGTCGGTGGAGGAACCGAGCCCGGTGACGCCGAGCTTCTTGCCCTTGAAGTCCTTGGGCGAGGTGATGTCGTCCGCGCGCTTGTTGGAGACGATCTCCACCTCACCGGGTGCGTGCGAGAACTGCACGACGGACTCCACGGCCTTGCCCTTGGTCTGCAGGTCGAGGGTGTGGTCGTAGAAGCCGACGGCTCCCTGGACCTGCCCGGACACGAGTGCGGTCTCCGCCTGCACACCGGCCGGCTCACTCAGGAGTTCGACATCCAAACCCTCGTCGTTGAAGTAGCCGAGCCGCTGCGTGAGCATCGCCGGCATGTAGATGACCTTGTCCAGGCCACCGACCATGATCTTGACATGCTCCCCCTTGCCGCCGCCCCCGTTGCTGCCGGAGTCGGCGGTGGTGGAGGCCGCGTCGTTGGCGCAGGCGGTGAGCGAGGAGAGGGCGAGCAGACCGGCGGCTGCCAGCGCGGAGTATCTGGCGGTCTTGCGCATGATGGGTCACGTCCTTGTGAGAATGCAATGCGGGAAAGGGGGTGCCTTGGGGAGCGTTGAGCGGAAAAGGGGCACCCTGGAGAGCGCCGAAAGGAAATCGGGCACCTTGGAGAGCTCTGCGAGGAAATCCGGCTCCCTGGGCGGGTGTTGTCCGCCGATCAGCTCTCGGAGTCCGACGGCTTCCAGCGGAAGATGCGGCGCTCGGCGAAGGTGAGAAGCCCTTCGGCCAGCAGGGCGACGACGGCGAGGATGACCATCGCGGCGTACACACCGGCCGCGTTGAAGGTGCCCTGGGACTGGGCGACGAGCAGACCGATGCCCTTGGTGGCGCCGATGTACTCGCCGACGATCGCACCGATGAGGGCGAAGCCGAAGCTGACATGGAGGCTGGTGAAGATCCACGAGGTGGCGGAGGGGATGACGACCTGAAGCGTCACCCGGCGGTCGCTCGCCCCCAGGATCCGGGCGTTGGCGACGAGGTTGCGGTCGACCTCACGGGCGCCCTGGAACGCGTTGAAGAAGACCGGGAAGAAGACCAGGACCACGGCCGAGGCGACCTTGGAGGCCGGTCCGAGCCCGAACCAGATCACGAAGATCGGCGCGAGGACGATCCTGGGTATGGAGTTGAGCACCTTGATGTATGGACCAAGGACATCGGCGAGGAAGGCGATGCGTCCCAGCGCGATACCGAAGACCACACCGGCCACGACTCCGATGACCCAGCCGAGGAGTGCCTCGTGGAGCGTGTACCAGATCTGCTCGCCGAGTGAGCCGAGCGCCGTCCCGTGGGCCACCCAGGTGTAGACCTGGTCCCAGATCTTCGACGGCATGGAGAAGTTGAACGGATCGATGATCTTGGCGCGTGCGAACACCTCCCACAGGCCGAGCACGGCGACCAGGAGCACCGCGCGGACGGCGGCGACGATGATCCTGCGTCTGCGGGCGGCACGGGCACGGGAGTGGGCGCGTCCCGGCTTGGCGGGCTCGGTGGCGGTCACCGCGACGACGGTCTCGGGCATGACGTCAGGCGACATTCGCGGCGCCCCTCTCTCGGGTGATGCGGACCTCTTCACCGAGGGACTCCCAGATCTCGCGGTAGATCTCGATGAACCGCGGCTCCAAGCGCACCGATTCGACCTTGCGCGGCCTCGGCAGATCGATGTCGAAGACCTGCTTCACGGTGGCGGGGCCCGCGGTCATCACGACGACCTTGTCGGCGAGCGCGATGGACTCCTCCAGGTCGTGGGTGACGAAGACGACCGAGGCTCCCGTGCCCTCCCACAGCTCCAGCAGCTCGTCCGACATCAGGGCCCTGGTCTGCACGTCGAGCGCCGAGAACGGCTCGTCCATCAGCAGGATCTCGGGGTCGTTGACGAAGGTCGCGGCGAGGGCGACGCGCTTGCGCTGACCGCCGGAGAGCTGGTGCGGGTAGCGGTCCTCGAAGGCCGACAGTCCGACCCTGGCCAGCCATTCGCGGGCCCGTTGCTTGGCCTCCGTCTTGGGAACACCGCGAAAACGCGGGCCGGCCATGACGTTGGACAGGACCGTGCGCCAGGGGAAGGTGGCGTCCTGCTGGAAGACGAAGCCGACCTTGTCACCGACGCCCGCGACCGGCTCACCGGCCACCAGGACCTCGCCCTCGGTGGGCTCCTCCAGACCGCTCACCAGGGTCAGGGTGGTGGACTTCCCGCAGCCGGTGGGGCCGACGACAGCCACGAATTCGCCACGGCCGATCGTCAGATCGAGCTCTCTGACCGCCGTGTGCAGACCCCCTGACGGGGTCTTGAAGATCTTGCTCGCGCCCCGCAGCTCAATGGCGGGGCTGGTGTCTGCGCTCATGGCCCGGGACCGTAGATGTGGCGCGGGCCACAGCATCAGTCTTCTGGGCGCAAGGCCTTCTTATGCTTGCAAGAGTCTGTTGTGCTCGTTTTGCTCGCGCTACAACAGCGGAGCCGAAACACGGGCTTAACGCTCGCCAGGCCTTGAGAGAAAGAGGCCCGATGATTGACGTCCTGGTCGTGGACGACGACTTCCGCGTCGCTGAGATCAACGCGAAGTACGTGGGGAAGGTTCCCGGATTCCGGGTGGCCGCCCGCGCGCACAGCGCTGCCCAGGCCCTGGCCGCCGTGGAGCGCGCGCCCGTCGACCTGGTACTGCTCGACCACTATCTGCCCGACCAGACGGGCCTCGAACTGGTGCACCGCATGCGCGAACGCGGCCACGGCACCGACGTCATCATGATCACCGCGGCCAGCGATGTGACGACCGTGCAGGCCGCGATGCGCCTGGGCGCCCTGCACTATCTGGTCAAACCGTTCACCTTCGCCGCGCTGCGCACCCGCCTCGACTCGTACGCGGCCCTGCGGCGCACCGTCGACCGGGTCGGCGGGCGCGGCGTGGCGGGTCAGGAGCAGGTCGACCGGATCTTCAGCGCCCTGCGCACCACGCCCGTCCCGTCGTCGCCGGGGCTGCCCAGCGGTCACTCGGAACCCACCACGGACCTGATCTGCGGTGTCCTCCACCGTGCGAACCAGCCGCTGTCGGCCCACGAGGTCGCGGCCGAGACCGGGCTCAGCCGCTCCACCGCCCAGCGCTATCTGCGCCACCTCGAACAGGCCGGACGGCTGCGCCTCTCGCTCAAGTACGGCGACACGGGCCGCCCGGAACACCGGTACGCCTGGGTGGCGCCCTAGGGCTTGCCGTTTGGATCACCCCGGCGCACGACGTACGCCGTTGGGCCGTACGTCGCTGGGCCGTACGTCGCTGGTGGCGCCCCCGCTGGCTGGAGGCGCCCCCGGGCACTCACCTGAGGCCGCCTCAGACTGCCCCAGCACCTGTCAGCGACCGCACCTCGGTCTCCGCGTGCTTGGCCTCGTCCGGCGGCTCCGCGGACGTGACCGTGCCCAGCCAGCCCGACAGGAAGCCGAGCGGAATCGACACCAGGCCGGGGTTCTGCAACGGGAAGTACTGGAAGTCCACGCTCGGGAACAGCGAATCGGGACTCCCCGACACCACCGGCGACAGCAGGACGAGCAGCAGCGCGGGCACCAATCCGCCGTATACGGCCCACACGGCACCGCGGGTCGTGAAACTCCGCCAGAACAGCGAGTACAACAGCACCGGCAGGTTCGCGGAGGCGGCGACCGCGAAGGCGAGGCCCACCAGGAAGGCCACGTTCAGGTCGCGGGCCAGCAGCCCGAGCGCGATCGCGACCATCCCGATGCCCACCGCCGCCGTACGCGCCACGGTGACCTCGCTGCGGGGCTTCGCATGCCGGCGGCGCACCGAGGCATAGAGGTCGTGGGCCACAGACGCCGAAGACGCCAGGGTGATCCCGGCGACGACCGCGAGGATCGTTGCGAAGGCAATGGCCGCGACGACAGCAAAGAGAACCGTTCCTCCCGCAGAGTTCGCACCGCCGCCCAGATCAAGCGCGAGCAGCGGAACCGCCGTGTTGCCTGCCGCGTTCGCTCCCCGCACCGCCTCCGGGCCGACGATCGCCGCCGCGCCGAAGCCCAGCACGATCATCATCAGGTAGAAACCCCCTATGAGCCCGATCGACCAGACCACCGAGCGCCGCGCGGCCCGTGCCGTGGGCACGGTGTAGAAACGCGCCAGGATGTGCGGCAGCCCAGCTGTACCGAGCACCAGCGCGAGCCCCAGGCTGATGAAGTCGAAGCGCGCCGTCCAGTCCCCGCCGTACTTCAACCCGGGTGCGAGAAACGCGTCACCATGCCCGCTGCGCTCCGCCGCCGAACGCAGCAACTCATTCACGTCCCCGTGGAACCGCACCAGGACGAGCACGGTCAGGGCGATGGAACCGCACAGCAACAGGACCGCCTTGACGATCTGGATCCACGTGGTGGCCCGCATCCCTCCCAGCGACACATAGATCACCATGAGCGCGCCGACGCCGATCACCGTCCAGTTCCGCGCCGCCTCGCTCGAGCCTCCCAGCAGTAGCGCGACCAGGCTGCCCGCCCCCACCATCTGCGCCACCAGATACAGAACGGACACGGTCACCGAAGAGGTTCCCGCCGCGATCCGCACCGGCCGCTCGTTCATCCGGGCCGCGACGACGTCGGCGAGAGTGAACCGCCCGCAGTTGCGCACCAGTTCGGCGACCAGGAACAGAACGACCAGCCAGGCGACGAGAAACCCGACGACGTACAGCAGCCCGTCGTAGCCGTAGAGCGAGATCAGCCCCGTGACCCCCAGGAACGACGCCGCCGACATGTAGTCACCCGAAATGGCAAAACCATTCTCCATCGGCGAGAACAACCGGCCGCCGGCATAGAACTCCTCGGCCGACCCGTGCCGGTTGCGACTCACCCACGTCGTGATCCCCAGCGTCACCGCCACGAACGCGCTGAACAGCAGCAGCGCCAGCGTCTGATGGTTGCCGGTCACCGCTCACCACCTCTGACGCTCCGGGTCAGCTCCTGGGTGTCCCAGCGCAGATCGAGCGCGGCCCGGTCCCTGCGCAGCCGCGCATGCCGCGCGTACGCCCACGTGAACAGAAACGTGCTGAGGAACTGCCCGAGCCCCGCCACCATCGCCACGTTCACCGCGCCGGCGACGGGCCGGGCCATGAACCCGGGCGCCGTCGTCGCCGTCACCACATAGCCCACGTACCAGGTGAAGAACACGGCGACGCCCGGCACCACGAACCTCCGGTATCGCCTGCGCACCTCCTGGAAGGCCGCACTGCGCTGCACCTCCAGATAGACGTCGGCCGTCCCGCCCGTGCGACCTTCGTGCTCCAGGCGCGCGGACGGCACGGCGGGAGCGGGCGCTCCCGTGCCGTCCAACTCACCCCAGCCGGAGGCGAGCGCGTCGTACCAGGGGTCATCGAACCGGACCTCCCCGGTATCGCGACCGTCGTGCTTCTCCACCGAACTCTCCTTGTCCGCGACCCTTTTTCGGCCGCGTGCCCAAGGATGGACAGATCGGGAAGATCCCGGACTCTTCTCTCCGCGCTCTTCACCCCATCAGGTGACTCATCCCGTCGGTGGCCGTACGAGACCCTTCCCAAAGGCATATCGCACAGCCTGAGCACGATCCTTGAGGCCCGTCTTGGCGAAGAGGTTGTTGATGTGGGTCTTCACAGTGGCCGTGGAGACGTGCAGCCTGCGGGCGATGTCCTGATTGGTGAGGCCGTCGGCGATCAGCAGCAGCACCTCGGTCTCCCGCGTGGTGAGCCCATCGGGCGGCTCCACGGGCACATCGGCCGCGGGCGCCGGTTCCGACAGCCGCTCCAACAATCGCCGCTGAATGCTCGGCGAGAGTCCCGCGTCCCCCGACAGCACGCTCTCCACCGCGCGCACGATCTCGTCGCCGCCCGCGTCCTTGGTGAGATAGCCAC
Organism: Streptomyces sp. NPDC058086; assembly: GCF_042885015.1. Lineage (NCBI taxonomy): Bacteria > Bacillati > Actinomycetota > Actinomycetes > Kitasatosporales > Streptomycetaceae > Streptomyces > Streptomyces sp. NPDC058086. Next base: position 26,056 of record NZ_JBHVST010000063.1, read on the forward strand.
GGGCTCCCGCTCTGAGCGCGGGGAACAGCGACTCGTCGTCCGCGTACGTGGTGAGCACGACGACCTGCGTCCCCGGATGCTCGGCGCGAATGCGCCGGGTCGCCTCGACGCCGTCGCAGCGCGGCATGCGCAGGTCCATCAGCACAACGTCCGGGGCGAGTTCGGCCACAAGTGCCACGGCCTCGTGGCCGTCCCCGGCCGCACCCACGACCTCGATCCCCGGCAGCAGGCCCAGCAGCATCACGATGCCTTCGCGCACCACGGTCTGGTCGTCCGCCACCACGACCCGAGCCGGCTTCCTGGTCTCCTCCTCCGTCATACGGGCACCCTCAGCGTCACCACGAACCCCTCCTCGTCCGGCCCGGCCTCCAACGAGCCACCCAGCAGCTCGGCACGCTCCCGCATGCCCAGCAGACCGTACCCGGCCCCCGCACCGCTGAGTTCGCCCGGCGGTCCTCCCGAGTCCCGTACGCCCAGGGTCACTTCGTGCTCGCCGTACTCGAGCCGCATGTGCACCTTGGCGCCCGGCGCATGCTTACGGACGTTCGTCAGGGCTTCCTGCGCCACCCTGCGCACCGCCTGCGAGGCCTCGGCGGGCAGCGGCTGCCGTTCACCCGCGACGGTGATGTCGGCACCGTCCGCCGTGGCGACCAGTTCGCTCAGGAAGTCCTCCACCGGGGACATCTCCCCCCGAAGGGCGGAGAGCGCCTGCCGGGTCTCGGCAAGCCCCTCACGGGCCATCCCACGTGCCGCCACCACCCGCTCGAGGATCTGCTCCCGGTCGGCGCCCCGCTCGATCAGCAGCCGGGCCGCCTCCAGATGCACCATCTGCGCCGAGAGACTGTGCGCCAGGACGTCATGGATCTCCCGCGCGATCCTGGCCCGCTCCGCGAGCGCCGCGGACTCCGCCTCGGCCACACGAGCCGCCCGCTCCTGAGCGAGCAACCGCTGGGCACTGCCGCGGGCCTCCGCGTCGAGGCGCAGCACGTATCCGGCCAGGGCGAGACCCCCGGCGGTGGCCGCCGTGGTCAGCCAGACGTCGTTGTTGACCGCCGCGAACGCGCTCAGTGCCAAGGAGGTGGCAGGCAGTGCCGCCGCGAGAGGCAGCCTCTCTATGGCGCTGATGGCGCACCCGCACCACAGGACGATGGCCGGCACTCGGAAGCCCGTGCTCACTCCCACCGTCGCGATCACGAGCAGCAGGGCGAGCAGCGCCAGAGACGGCAGCAGACGGTGTTCGAGCGTGGTCCGCCAGAAGGCCCACGCCGCCAGCCCGCAGACGAGGACCCCCAAAACGCCCGCCGCGATCTTCCAGGCGCCCAAATGACCGCTCGTGAAGGTCGTCCACAGGAGCAGGCCGAGGGCGAAGAGGCGCGCGGCCCAGGCGAGCGCGCGCCTGGGCTTGGCCACTCCGGCTCGGGACAGCGCCTCGCGGGAGGGCCAGCGCTTCAAAGCGTTCTCCGTCACACGCGCTCCTTCCACGAGCCCTGGGGCACGTCGTCACCGTACGCCGTCGCCTGCGCGACGGTCGGGTGCAGAGACTGAGAGCGCCAGGCCAGGATCCCGGAGCGGACCAGCAGAGTGGCCGCGAGGGCGAGCAGCAGGGCGGAGCTGTCCTGATGGACGCCCGACAAGGTGCCGATGCCGAACAGTCCCAGCCGCAGGGCTATGCCCACACCCCAGACGGCCGCGCTGGCCTTGGTGCTCTTGCTCCACACCGAGCCGTCCGGCTCCGCCCATATCCGTGTCGTCCACCCCCACGCGGCTCCGGTGGCCAGCCCGATGAACAGCTCTGCCCCCAGCAGCAGAATCGCCTCGGTCCGATGGTGGATGTCGATCAGGCCCGGCTCCCGCAGAGCGATCACGGCCAGGACCGCGGGCACGATCCACCACCGCCTGTCCGTGCTGATCCTGCGCGTACGGAACTGGCGCGCGACGACCAGCACAACAACGGCGAGGATCACCAAGGCATTGACGAGCCCGGACATCACGACCTCCGTGGGCGAGGAAGAGCGGGTGCCGACAGCGAGCGCTGTCGACGCCTTCGACGCTACGGAAATCGGCAGCTCAGCAGATCGGAGCCGGGGTGGATCGTGGGTGGATCCACACCCACCTCACCCCTCCACCCACGGGTGGAGCCCCCCACGGCCCGCACCCACCAACCGCGGTTCTCGCCTCCGCCGCCCCTGCCCTCCCCCAAGCTCTCGGCTTCGTTCGAGCAGGGGGACCCCCGTCATCCCCACTCAGGGGCTCCGCCCCCAAACCCCCGATCGGCCTGAATGGCCTCGTCCTCAAACGCCGGACGGCTGAAGATGCGCGCAGCGCCCCTTGAGGGGCGCGGGGAACTGCGCGACCAGCCCCCACCCACCCGCAGCCGGCCCTCCCACGGAAGGGGCCGTGGCGGTGCGTCGCAAGCCCGTCGCTCACGCCCGGATCGAGCAGCGGCTCCCATGCCCGGCCCACGCCTGATCCAGCGGCGGCGGGCTCGACGCACCGCCACGGCCCCGACCCACCACAAACACCCGGCCCCGGCCCCGGCCCCCGCCAGCGCAGCGCCTACGCGTCGATACGCGACCTGTCCAGCGTCGCCGCAGAGCTGGAGATGAACTCCTTACGAGGAGCGACATCGTTCCCCATCAGCAGGTCAAACACCTGCTCGGACGCCTCCAGGTCGGAGATGTTGATCCGCCGCAGCGTCCGGTGGCGCGGGTCCATCGTCGTCTCCGCCAGCTGATCGGCGTCCATCTCACCAAGGCCCTTGTAACGCTGGATCGAGTCCTTGTAGCGCACGTTCTTGCGCTGCAGCTCCAGCAGCGTCTCGCGCAGCTCACGGTCCGAGTACGTGTAGACGTACTTGTCCTGGCCCTTCTTGGGCTGGCTCAGCTCGATGCGGTGCAGCGGAGGCACCGCCGCGAACACCCGCCCCGCCTCGACCATCGGCCGCATGTACCGCTGGAACAGCGTCAGCAGCAGAATCCGGATGTGCGCCCCGTCGACGTCGGCGTCGACGAGCAGAATGATCTTCCCGTACCGCGCCGCGTCGATGTCGAACGTCCGCCCGGACCCGGCCCCTATGACCTGGATGATCGCGCCGCACTCGGCGTTCTTGAGCATGTCCGTGACGGACGCCTTCTGGACGTTGAGGATCTTGCCACGAATCGGCAGCAGCGCCTGGAACTCGGAGTTCCGGGCCAGCTTGGCGGTGCCGAGCGCGGAGTCTCCCTCGACGATGAACAGCTCGCTGCGCTCGACGTCGTCGCTGCGGCAGTCCGCGAGCTTGGCGGGCAGCGAGGAGGACTCGAGGGCGGTCTTCCGACGCTGCGCGTCCTTGTGCTGGCGGGCCGCGATCCGCGTACGCGCGGCGGCGACGGCCTTCTCCATCACGACCCGGGCCTGCGCTGCCGCGTCCCGCTTCGTGGTGGTCAGGAAGGCCTTGAGTTCGTTGGAGACCACGTTCGTCACGATCCGGCGGGCCGCCGAGGTGCCGAGGACCTCCTTGGTCTGGCCCTCGAACTGCGGCTCCGCGAGGCGCACGGTGACGACGGCGGTCAGGCCCTCCAGGGCATCGTCCTTGACGATGTCGTCCTCGGCGACCCGCAGCAGCTTCTTGGACCGCAGCACCTCGTTCATCGTCTTGACGACGGCCTGTTCGAAGCCGGCGACGTGGGTACCGCCCTTGGGCGTGGCGATGATGTTCACGAACGACTTGAGGTTCGTGTCGTAGCCGGTGCCCCAGCGCAACGCCACATCGACGCCGAGCTCACGAGTGACCTCGGTGGGCGTCATCTGCCCGTGGTCGTCGAGGACCGGGACGGTCTCCTTGAAGGTGCCCTGCCCGGAGAAGCGGAGGACGTCACAGACGGGCTTGTCGGTGGCCAGGTACTCGCAGAACTCGCTGATGCCGCCGTCGAAGCGGAAGGACTCCTCGCCCTTGCTGCCGCCCTCGCCGAGCCCGTATTCGTCACGGACGACGATGGTCAGGCCGGGCACCAGGAACGCGGTCTGGCGGGCGCGCTGGTGCAGGTTCTCCAGGGAGAGCTTGGCGTCCTTGAGGAAGATCTGGCGGTCGGCCCAATAGCGCACGCGCGTGCCGGTGCGTGTCTTGGGGATCCTCTTCAGCTTGCGCAGCCCGCTGGCCGCGTCGAAGGCGGCCTCGGGACCGTCCGCCCTGAACGCTCCCGGAGTGCCGCGACGGAAGCTCACCGCATGGGTGTGGCCACTGCGGTCCACCTCGATGTCCAGACGGGCGGAGAGCGCGTTCACCACGGAGGCGCCCACGCCGTGCAGACCGCCGGAGGCCGCGTACGAGCCGCCTCCGAACTTGCCGCCCGCGTGCAGCTTGGTCATCACGACCTCGACGCCCGACATACCGGTCTTGGGCTCCACGTCGACCGGGATGCCGCGGCCGTTGTCCCGCACCTCCACCGAGGCGTCGTCGTGCAGGATCACCTCGATGTGGTCACAGTAGCCCCCGAGGGCCTCGTCCACGGAGTTGTCGATGATCTCCCACAGGCAGTGCATAAGACCGCGGCTGTCGGTCGAGCCGATGTACATGCCGGGGCGCTTGCGTACGGCCTCGAGCCCCTCGAGGACGAGCAGGTGCCGCGCGGTGTAGTTGGAACCGTCCCGGTCTGCTCCGGTCAGCAACGCTGTGGACGGCACGGACGTGTCGGCGGTCACGCGGTTCGCTCCTCGCTGAATTTCAGATGGGACCCTTTTGGGTAAGGGGCCGGCTTCGGTCTCCGCTCAGAGGGTACCGAGGCCTGGTAGAGCCGTTGTAACGCCACCCTCGCATGAACTCAGACTAGTCCAGGCTCGCATGAGTGTTCGATCCCTCGATGGAGTGAAGTACATATCACGTTCCCTTCCAGGCATGAACCATTTAGGCTCCGGGCACGTCCTCATGAACAACCGGCAAGCCAGCCGGGGAGGACTGACCCTGACAGACAGCGCGAACCCGTAAGACACAAAGACACGTAATACGGCTCATTCGCCGCCACCCGGCAGCAGACAGCCGCCCCGGAAGAATTTTTCGAGGAAAAGCCACGAGCGGGAACGTTTTCGGCCTGGTTGGATGTTGACCCTGGTACGACAGCTCGTCGAGCTAGAGAAGAGGCGACGTGACTACTGTTCTGACCCCCGCGAGCCCGCTGACGGCCGCTGACCGCTGCGACCGTTGCGGCGCCCAGGCATATCTGCGCGTCGTCCTCCTCAGCGGCGGTGAACTGCTCTTCTGCGCCCACCACGGACGCAAGTTTGAGCCGGAACTCAAGAAGATCGCCGCTGAGATACAGGACGAGACGGAGCGACTGACGTCGGTCCCGGCAACGTCCAACGACGAAGAGCGCTGACACTTCGCGTCAACGACGACGAGCCAACTCTGGCAATAGGCCGGTGTACGGGCGGTCACCCTTGCTACTCGGGGTGACCGCCCGTATGCGTACCGCCTCCCGGCGGTGCAGTGCGCCACCGCCCTGAGCAGCTGCACGGTGCCGTGCGGCCGCGACGCGCACCGCGCTCACGCACTTCGATGCGCCACCAGTGCGCGCCCTTGCCGGGCACCTCTACGCGCCACCGGCCCGTATTGCTGCGGCGCGCCTCCACACTGGCCGGAATCGCTCCTACGCACCCTCCAGGTGCCCCCGATTCATCCCACCCCGGCGCCCCGTGTCCCTCGTCCCGCGATCCGCCACGTTCCGTACCGCTTCCGCCTGCGTGGCCTCAGCGGCTCGTGTCGAGCGCCCTGACGACGTCTGAGACCCGCGTGTAGACCCCGGGGCTTCCCGCCTGCCCACAGCCGCTGCCCCAGGACACGAGGCCGATCAGCCGCCCCTGGGCGACGAGCGGGCCACCGCTGTCCCCCTGACAGGCATCCCGCCCACCCGCGGCCTCCCCGGCGCACACCATGGAAGCGGCTTGATAAGCGCCTTCCTCACTCCCCGGATAAGCCCGCTCACAGACCGAGTCGGACAATACGTTCACGCTCGCGGACCGCAGACTCAGCGGGTAACTGCCGATGCCTGTCGTATCGCCCCAGCCGTAGACCGCGGCGGCCGTGCCGGGCGTGTACGCGGGATCCCCCGAGGGGGCCATACGGATGACCGAGCTCTGGGGCAGCGGGGAGGCGAGGGTGATCACGGCGAAGTCCCCGGCGTTCGTGACGGCGTCGTACTGCGGATTGACCCGGGTGTCGCGCACCGGGATCTCCTTGCCCTTGCCGGACAGCAGGTCGGTACGGTCCGCGATGATCTTCAAGTCGTGGATCTGCTGCGGTGGCGCCCCGAGCACGAGCGGACTCAGGCAGTGGGCCGCGGTCAGCACGAGCGACGGGCCGATCACCACGCCGCCGCAGAATTGCCCGGCTCGCGTACCCCCGAACCGGTCACGGCTGGACAGTGCCACCGTCCACGGACTCTGAGCGATGTCGACCGGATGGCCCCCGATGACGACGCCGTCGGTCACGGCCGGGGCGGGGGATGCCAGCGGTATGAGGGCCGCGGCGGCCGCAAGGGCCAGTACTGGTACGAAAGGACGGCGCATGCGCGTTCCTCACTCTGGGATGGTCATGGAACACCCAGAGTGGTCCAGCGGGCGGCGGCGCGCACTCCGTGCATGCGCCGAGGGCCCGGCTCCCCATCGGGAGCCGGGCCCTCGGCGACAGTACGGTCGAGACCTAGTCGAGGTAGTCGCGCAGCACCTGCGAACGCGACGGGTGACGCAGCTTCGACATCGTCTTGGACTCGATCTGACGGATCCGCTCACGCGTGACGCCGTACACCTTGCCGATCTCGTCGAGGGTCTTCGGCTGACCATCGGTGAGACCGAAACGCATGGAGACGACGCCCGCCTCGCGCTCGGACAGGGTGTCGAGGACGGAGTGCAGCTGCTCCTGGAGGAGCGTGAAGCTGACCGCGTCGGCCGGGACGACGGCCTCGGAGTCCTCGATGAGGTCACCGAACTCGCTGTCGCCGTCCTCGCCCAGCGGGGTGTGCAGCGAGATGGGCTCGCGGCCGTACTTCTGGACCTCGATGACCTTCTCAGGGGTCATGTCGAGCTCCTTCGCCAGCTCCTCCGGGGTGGGCTCGCGGCCCAGGTCCTGGAGCATCTGACGCTGCACGCGCGCGAGCTTGTTGATGACCTCGACCATGTGCACCGGGATACGGATGGTGCGGGCCTGGTCGGCCATGGCGCGGGTGATCGCCTGACGGATCCACCAGGTGGCGTACGTGGAGAACTTGTAGCCCTTGGTGTAGTCGAACTTCTCGACCGCGCGGATCAGACCGAGGTTGCCCTCCTGGATGAGGTCCAGGAAGAGCATGCCGCGGCCGGTGTAGCGCTTGGCCAGGGAGACCACCAGACGGAGGTTGGCCTCCAGGAGGTGGTTCTTGGCGCGACGGCCGTCCTCGGCGATGATCTCCAGCTCGCGCTTGAGCTTGGGGGCGAGCTTGTCCGCGTTGGCCAGCTTGTCCTCTGCGAACAGACCGGCCTCGATGCGCTTGGCGAGCTCGACCTCCTGCTCGGCGTTGAGCAGGGGGACCTTGCCGATCTGCTTGAGGTAGTCCTTGACCGGGTCGGCGGTGGCGCCGGCCGCGGCGACCTGCTGCGCGGGCGCGTCGTCCTCGTCCTCGTCGGACAGGACGAAGCCCTGGGCGCCGTCCTCGGCGGGCTCCTCGGCACCGGGCTTGCCCGGGGTCTCCTCGACCGCCTCGTCGTCGATGAGCTCGGCGTCGTCCTTCTTGGCGGTGGTCTTCTTCGCGACGGCCTTCTTGGCGACCGTCTTCTTCGCGACGGCCTTCTTGGCGACCGTCTTCTTGGCGGCGACCTTCTTGGCGGACGCGTCCTCAGCCGGATCGTCGGCCACGGGCACTGCCGGGGCGGCGGTGGCGGCGACCTTCTTGGTGGTCACCGTCTTCGCCGCGACCGTCTTGGTGGCGGTGCGCTTGGCCGGACTCTTCGCTGCGACGCTCTTTCGGGTGCGCTTGGGCTCCGCGGCACTGACCATCAGCGTCACACCCTCTTCCTCGAGGATCTGGTTGAGGCTGCGCAGTACGTTCTTCCACTGAGTGGCCGGAATCTGGTCAGCTTCGAAGGCCCGACGCACGTCATCGCCGGCGATCTGCCCCTCAGCCTTTCCCCGCTCAATGAGCGCCATGACAGAGACGGACTCGGCGATCTCCGGCGGGAGCGTACGGGATGTGCTGGCCGACACGAACAACCTCTCGGAACGTTGGAAAACGGCTTCCGGCCCCGTCCACTGCGGACAGGAGCCGACGACCGCCGACTTGGGGATGGGTCGACGGCGCGGGCGGGAGCCGGGAGGATGCACAGCGCCGTAAACGGCGTCCGTATTCCCTCCTCGGCTGTCACCTCTTAGGTCATCGCGCAGTTCCGAAGAGCGTTACGCCCAATCTGCGTGGCCCGAGTCACACCCCGTAAGTGCCCAAAAGCGGCCAGATACGGTCAGAGGAGGTCAGCCGATGGACTCATCACCTCAAACCGATGGGTTCATCACCTCAACCGATGGCTTGATCACCTTCATCACATCGCCGGATCCCGCCGGATCCCGGAAGGATCCGCCGGGGTCCGGCGGGGGATGTTCCGCCGACCAAGCGATGCCACGAGAGGGCACACGCCCCCCGACCGCGCCGCACTCGGGGCGCGATCAGTGCTCGCGCGGCGCGGGCACCACGCGCTCCACCTCGGGGTGAACGGCGAGCAACTGCCGCATGGCCGCCTCGGCCGCCGCGCCGTCGGCCTCGGCGAGGGCTTCGACGATCCGGCCATGGTGCGTCAAGGAGGTCTCGTTCGGTCGGTCGCAGCCGGTGACGGGGCCGCCGGAGACCTGGAGCGCGGCCGAGACGATCCCGGAAAGGTGCTCCAGCATGCGATTGCCCGATACCTGGATGAGCAGCGAATGGAACTCCGCGTCGGCCCGCGAGAAGGTGAGCGAGTCACCCTGCGCCATGGCATGGCCCATGATCTCGACCATGTCTCCGAGGCGCTGCTGGACCTCCTCGCGCCCGTGCCCGGCGGCCAGACGCGCGGCGAGCGGCTCGATCGTCCAGCGCAGCTCGCTCAGCTCGCGCCGCTGGTCGTCGCGCTGCGGCCCGAAGGCCCGCCATTCGATGATGTCCGGGTCGAGAAGATTCCAGTCACTGACGGGGCGCACGCGCGTACCGACGTTGGGGCGGGCGCTGACCAGCCCCTTCGCCTCCAGGACGCGGAGCGATTCACGGACGACGGTACGGGAGACCTCGAACCGCTGTCCGATCTCCTCGGGGACGAGCGGGCGGTCCGCGCCCAGGTCGCCGGAGACGATCATCTGACCCAACTGCTGGACGAGTTGGCCGTGCAGTCCGCGTCCGCGGCTGCCCGCGGCGCGCCGGCCGACGCGGCCCAGTTCCGGGTCCGCGCCCTCCCACGCGGAGGCGCCGACGCGTTCGGCACCAGGGCCCTCGGCGTAGGGGTAGCGGTCTAGTCCGCCCGGGCCGGCCAGGCCGGAGTCTGAGGAGCGGGCGGCGGTCATCATGGTGTGCGCAAGGGTACTCACGGATCATTTGTCGGCGCTGTCTCCAACTCCCTTGAGGTCTTTGGTGAAAAGCACACGAAAGGGTGATCGCTCACCGCGTCGCAATTGACGCCTTATCGGAAAGAAATGGGCGTTCTCCGGGGAGTTGTGCGCACGGCGGGAACGGAAGGGTAAGGACGGTCGTCATCGCACCCTGCTTCGCAGGGTCGTGAGCAGATACGCGCAGAGCAGAGCGGTCAGCGACAACATCAGGGCACCGCCCACGGGTTCGGCGACAAGGCGCGCCCCGGCCGCGATATAGCGCTCTCCCCCGAACGGCCACTGCATCAGCACGAGCTCGCGCAGTCGCTCGGAAAACCCGGCCGCCTTCCGCACGGACGGTCCCGCCAAGGTTTTTTGTACGAGTGGTACGACCACGACCGGGACGGCGAGCACCGCCGCAAGCCCAGCGGTGGTGGACCGGAAGATGCCCGCCGCCAGCACTCCCGCCCAGGCGCAGCCCACCGTGAGGCCGATCCAACTCGCGCTCAGCGAAAGCCAGTCCGCGGGAACTCCGACGAGCTCTCGTCCGTAGACGAGATAGAGCATTTCGAGGTCGCAGCCCACCGTGAGGACAGCCAGCGCCAGCGCGGTGACCGAGGCGACGAGGAGTTTGGCGGCGAGCAGTCCCAGGCGGCGGGGGACGGTGCCGCGGTCCGCGGCCAGGGCGGGGTGGCGGAACTCCTCGCCGAAGGCGAGCGCCCCGAGCAGCCCCGCACCGAGCGCCGCGGGCGGCAAAGGGCATTCCCGCGGCCAGGCGGCCAGGAGCCGCGGTTGGGGTGTGTGACCGATTCTGGCCAGGATTACGGACAGCAGGGCGGAGGTGACCAGCACGGCGATCGCGGTGAGGTAGCCGGTGCCCACTCCGGTGGCGCGCCGCAGTTCGTAGCGCAGCGGACGCAATGGGTTCGGGGCCTGGCGTACGGCGATGAGGGGCGGGAGCTGGGGCAGGTCCCGCGCGCCCAGCAAAGCAGCCGGACGGGTCCGCGACTCGGCCGGCCCCGGCTCGTCGACCGAATCCGCACCGGGCGCGGATTCGTCGGTGGCGGATTCGTCGGTCGCGGATTCGTCGGTGGCGGATTCGTCGGTGGCGGGTTCGTCGGTCACGGAGGCATCGACCGTGGAGGTGGGGCTCTCGGAGGCAGAGGTCATGAGGGCAGAGGTCATGGTGCCGACGGTGGCGGGGGCGAGATCCTCGGCAGGGAGCGTGGCATGTGGCCCCATGTCGCCGGTCTCGTCGGCGAGTTGGTGTACGAGGATGCCGTGCCGGAAGGCGGTCTCGCCGATGTCGGCGCAGGTGCTGCCGTACACCGAGAGCCGGTTGCCGTCCTCGCGTACGACCTCCACGGAACGCTGCGCGGCGCGGGCCTCCTTGGTGAGCAGGGCGCCGAGGCGCACGGCGTGCGGACTGCGGACGGCGACCCGGGGGCGGAGCCGGGTGCGGGCGAAGTCCGCGGCTTCCTGGTCGGCGATGAGCCGGCCTCCCTCCAGCGTGATGACCTGGTCGGCCGTCCGAGCGGCTTCCTTGGGGTCGTCCGTGCTGAACAGAACGGTGCCTCCCTGGGCCGCGTGCGCCCGCAGAATCCCGTGCAGCCAGCGACCTTCGGTGATGGAGAGACCGCCGGCGGGATCGTCGAGGACGAGGGTGTGCGGATCGGACAGCAGCGCACAGGCCAGGCCCAGACGGCGGTCCATGCCGTGCGACAAGGTGCCCAGGCGCTCGTCGCGCAGGCTCACGAGCCCGACGACTTCGATCACTTCGTCGACGCGCCGAATCGGGACACCGACGGCCGCGCACACCATGCCGAGCTGCCCGCGGACCGTACGCGCGGGATGGCCCGCCACCTCGCCCAGGAGCACACCGACCTCACGCGAGGGATGGGCGATCCGGTGCAGTGGACGGCCTCTGAAGTAGGTGGTTCCACGGCCCCGCTGGAGTTCGAGCATGAGCCTCAGCGCCGTCGTCTTGCCCGCGCCCGGGGCTCCGAGGAGCGCTGTGACGCGGCCCGAGCGCGCCTCGAAGGACACGTCGTCGACGGCGGGGGGAAGCTCCTTGCGGGGGTTGCTGGTCAATCCGATGGCCTGGATCACTCACAGCAAGATAGCGTGACATTTCCGGTTTTTCGGGCACCTTGCGGCTCATCCGCGGCAGCTCTTCCCACTCTTTCGCGGCGACACGCCCCTGTGAGTCGATCCGCCCTCGTCAGACCTCGGGGCGCAGCATCGGCGGATTGAGCAACGTGGCGCCGCCGGCGCGGAACAGCTGCGCGGGTCGGCCGCCCTGTCGCGTGGTCGTACCGCCCGTGGGCACGAGGAACCCCGGAGTGCCCGTCACCTTGCGGTGGAAATTGCGCGGGTCGAGTGCCACCCCCCACACAGCCTCGTACACGCGGCGCAGCTCTCCGACGGTGAACTCGGACGGGCAGAAGGCGGTGGCCAACGACGAGTACTCGATCTTGGACCGGGCGCGTTCCACCCCGTCCGAGAGGATCTGGGCGTGGTCGAAGGCGAGGGGTGCCGCCTGCTCTCCGTCGCGGCCGTAACCGCCCTGCTGCAGCAACTCCTCCACGGGCGCCCAGCGCGCGCTGTTGGCGTCGCCTCCGGCCCTGGGCGCGGGCAGATCGGGGGCCAGCGCGAGATGGGCGACGCTGACCACCCTCATCCGCGGGTCGCGCTTGGGGTCACCGTAGGTCGCCAGCTGTTCCAGGTGCGCGCCGTTGTCCTGTGCCGGGGCTGACGGGTCGTGGGCGCGCAGCCCGGTCTCCTCGACCAGCTCTCGCGCGGCCGCCTGTGCCAGGTCCTCGTCGGGCCGTACGAAGCCGCCCGGAAGCGCCCATCGTCCCTGGAAAGGCTGTTCCCCCCTCCGTACCGCCAGCGCACACAGGGCATGGCGACGCACGGTCAGCACGACCAGGTCCACGGTCACGGCAAAGGGCGGAAAGGCCGACGGGTCGTAGGGCATGCCGCGATCATAGTCGTCTGCCTGACGATAAACACGCCCTTCGCCAGTCGCTTCCACTGATGATCCACTTCGGTCCTGTACGGGTCCCACCGGCCGCTGCCGGTCGCCGTTCGAGGACGCGTCGCGCAAGGTCACACTCCCAACTGCAGTCCGCCGGCCGCCTCCTCCACCATCGCGAGACCGAGTCTGCTGACACGCACGGAGAACGGGGCGCCCGCGATCCGCAGTCCCGTCAGTCCGATCTCGCCCAGCGGCGCACTACTGACCGGGCGCAGCGTCACCGTCCTGGCCGGGGCGTCGGGGCGGATGCCCGCGAGGGAGGTGAGGAGCAGCACCCCGGCGGCCGCCGACGTGGCCGCAGGCCGACAGGCGGCGGGGTGCGGGAGCGGGGCGCCGCCTTCCGTGCGCTGCTCTCCCGCGTACATCTCGGGCAGCCGGTGTCCGAAGGTCTCGGCCGCCGCCAGCAGGCCCCGGAACAGAGCGCTCGCCTCCTTCTCGTAGCCCGCGGTGACCAGACCGGTGACGGCGGTCGCGGTCTCCTGGACGCGCACGGCGCCGCCGCGGTGTCCGAAGGGGTTGTACGCCGCCTCGTTGGCACCCAGGCTGCGCAGACCCCAGCCGGAGTCCATGGCCGGGCCGCCGAGCAGCCGTGCGAGCTGCTCGGTCTGCACCTTGTCGAGCAGGCCCGGGGCGAACATGCCGGAGCCGAGCAGTCCCGTGTCGAGGAGGTGGGCGGTGCTCGCGCCGAGGTGGGGTAGGAGGCGCCCGTCCGGGGCCCGGGCGGCCGCCGGTCTGCCGCCTCCCCGGTCCTCGGCCCAGAAGTCCCCGCGGAACGCGGTCCGCATCTCCTGGGCCCACTGCACCAGTCCCTCTCCACCCGGCCGTCCGTACGCGTCGAGCAGATCGGCGCCCAGCAGCGCCGCGCGGTGGGCATGCGCCTGCGTCTCGCAGCGGAACGGCCCGCCGGGGTGCGGGTCGGGCAGGTAGGCGCCGTCACCGACGGTGGTCCGCAGCCAGGCGAGGCACCGCTCGGCCGCGGGCAGCAGTTCCTCGGTCTCCTGCTCCGGAAGTCCCCAGCGCCGGGCCTCCGCGAGCAGTACGGGGAACAGCAGGGTCGCCTCGGTGGCCGTGCAGCTCGGAGGCAGGTGCGGGCCGGCGTCCCGGCGCGGGCCGGGGATCAGGCCGGACTGCGCTCCCGGGCCCGCGATTTGGGTGCGGGCGAGGGTCCGCAGCGTGCCCGCGGCGAGCCGGGTGCCGAGTGGCAGTGTCATCCGGGCCGCGACCAGTGCCTCGGCCGGCGCCAGGCCGCATCGCCACGGCGCCCCCGCCGCGAGGTACGTGTCCGACGGGTGGCCGGCATCGCGCAGCAGTAGCGCCTGGAGGTCCTCGACGCAGGTGTCCATAAACGCCTGGACCCTGGGGTCGTCACCGGTGACCCGGGCGGCGGAGAGCGGGCTCGTGGCGCCGCGGCCGACGGCTCTGGCCGATCCCGCACCGCCCGGTCGCACCCGCAGCTCCACACTCCGGGTGCCACCGGGTGGCAGTTCGAGCTCCCAGCGGAGCAGTCCCGCGGAGGCCAGGGCGTCGGCGGGCGGTGGGACGGCCGTGACGATCGAGCTCCCGGTGGCACAGGACCATCGCAGGCCCGAGTCGTGGACGCTGGCGGGCAGTTCGGGCCCGGCTCGGCCCGAGGCGACGGAGCCGAGCTCCGCGAGATCCGTACCGAGGGCGACCTCGACGGGCACGCGCAGGACGCGGGGGGAGGCGCTGCGCAGGGTGATCCTCTCCGTGCCGTCCGCGTCGCGCGTCCGCTCCACGACCACGTCGGGATCCGGGCTGCCGTCGGCGGAGGCTCGCACCGTCCCGACGAAGCGGGCTCGGTCCGCGGCGACCATCCGGGCCTGTACGGCGAGTGGTTCGCGCCCTGCCACTCGAACCTGGCAGCGGGACAGCGTCCGGCGGCCCGCGCGGTAGAACCCCTCCAGCCCGCGGCCGGTCAGCTGCCCCTGGTCCGTGGAGATCGCCAGTCCCGGCAGGGCGACGCAGATCAGGGCGTTGTGCACGGGCGGCAGGTCCGTGGTCCGGCGCGGCCCAGGAAGCGGGGTGTGACGAGCCGTCGGACCGCGCGGCCCCGCGAAGGGGCTCAAAGCGCTCTCGACTCCCGCGAAGGGCGCCTGCGAACCGGCGCGACGCGGGAAGGGCTGAGCGGGCCCGCGCACCGGCGGGAGGGCGCCGTCGGGATCGGAGGGTGGAATGGGCAGGGGCATGCGGGTTCCTTGGTCAGTGCGCCTGGGGCGCGCTCGGCGCCGGGTGGGGGGATCCGGAGGGGCGAGGGCGTTCGGCGGCGCGGCCCGGCCACGGGTACCGCCACACAGGCGAACGGAACGGCCCTCTCCGGGGTCACGCCCTGGGCAGGGCAAGCCGACCGAATGGCGGTGGGACGGCCGGTGGGGCATGCCGCGGACGGCTGGTATGGGGGCCGTGGGGGCCAGGGGTTCGGGCTTGGAGATCGCGGGCGCGCGCCGCCCGCCCGTGCCGCGCGGGCCGGGGCGTGCCGCCGCGTCGAGTGGAGTGTCATCCGGCTCCGGGGGCACCTCATGTGTCACCCGAACCGACAATCGCCGATCCGCCCCGCTCCACACGCTCACGTCTCCTCCCCCACAACCCGCCGACCGCCCTTGCGGCGGGCACGTGCCCTTTCGCTCGTCGACTCAGGCGCGCGCCCCGGCCCCTCCCCGCCGGGCACGGCCTTATCAGAGGGCCGACGCCGGCTACCCACCCCGGGGTGACGCCCACTTCCGCGCGGTGCCGCGATCCCCGCCGTGCGTGCCCTGCGCCGCCGTCGGTTCGGGGTGCCTGGCGGCTCGGCGACGTCGCGCGGTGCCGAGCGATCGGGACCCGCCGGCTTTTCCGCTTCCGCCCCTGTCCGGCCGGTGCGCTCCGCGCGCAGGCAGCGGCGGATCGACTCCGGGTTGAGGCCCTCGTTGCACGCCTGGTGCAGGAGACGGGCGAAGAGGTAGTCGGGATCGGCGCCGAGTGCCATGGCCAGGGCCTCGCGAGCCTCCAGTTCGTCACCGGTCGACCAGGCGACCCACCCGGCGAGGGTGAGGGGTGCCGCCGCGTGCTCGCCATAGGGGCCGACGCAGCGGCGGGCCAGCGCCCGCCAGAGGCGCAGGGCCGGGCCGGCCTCGTCACCCTCCATCCACTCGGCGGCGCGGTCGCGGGTTGCGCGGTCCTGAAGCCCGAGGATCAGGGTGGCGGCCTCGTCGTGCTCCAGGAGACCGTCGTCGCGGAGGTCCGCCGGGCGTGTGCCGGACACGGGTGGGGCATCGGCGAACCTCTTCATGACCTGCCGGGCCAGCCCGAGGGTCTCCTCGGCCACCTCCGCACGGCCCTCGCCGTCGAGGATCCTGGGAACCAGGGCCATGCTCGCCGTGTCGAGCGCGGCCTGCTGCTCACGTGCGGCCGCGCCTTCCCACGGAATGAACCGGGCAATGAATTCCCGCAGCGATCCGCGCACTTGGAGGCCGGCGTAGGTCGCTGCGGCGGCGAGGACTGAGGTGCCGGGCAGTCCCATCGGATGCCCCTCGGACGAACAGCACCCCTGGCCGGGGCAGCAGTACGACCAGAAGCGGCCGTCGGAGATGCACAGGGCCTCGACGACGGGGACGTCGAGGCGACCGCAGGCCGTGCGCAGAAACTGCGCGAGCGGCCGCAGACGTTCCATGACGTCCCGTGCCGACTCTCCGGTCCCCGGCTCCTGACAGAGGTAGGCGACCATGCCCTCGGGCCGGGCCCCTCTGCGCTCGCTTCCCGTCACCAGTCCTTGTGCGAGCTGATCGGCGACGGACGGCCAGTCGTCCGCGTGGGCCGGGATGCCGAGCCGTGCCCGCCCGCCGAAGCGGCCGCGCCTCTCTCCGTCGTGCAGGGCTACCAGCACGATGCTGTCCTCGGGCCGGTATCCGAGCAGGTAGGGCAGGGCATCGGCCAGTTCGGCCGGTGTGCGCAGGGTCACCTGGTGCTGCCCGGGCAGGTCGTGCCCATCGTGCTCGCCCCGACCGCTGCGCCCGCCCGGCGCGTGGCCCGCGCTGTCTCCCCCGTGCCGACCGCGCCCGCTGATGTCATTGTCACCGGACGTGCCGGCGGCTTCGCTGTGATTCGTCATGCCGTGACCATCCCGCGGATCTTGAAATTCCGCTTTGCCCTGTGGATAACCCTGGCCATGACCACGACATAACTTGTCCACAACCCGGCGGCCTCGTTCGCGCGATGTCCGACCCATCGGGTTGCATGGGGCCATGAGCAACGACGACCCACGCCCCTCGACCAACACGGACCCACCCAACGCCGACCTGCGCGGCGCGGCCGATGCCGTACTCGCCCGCCTCGTCGGCGCCCCGGCGGGCGAGGCCCGGCTGCGCGGGGACCAGTGGCGCGCCATCGAGGCCCTGGTGGCCGACAAGCGCAGAGCCCTCGTCGTGCAGCGCACGGGCTGGGGCAAGTCCGCCGTGTACTTCGTCGCCACCGCGCTGCTGCGCGAGCGGGGCGCCGGGCCCACGGTCATCGTCTCGCCGCTCCTCGCCCTCATGCGCAACCAGGTGGAGGCGGCCGCCCGCGCCGGTATCCACGCTCGGAGCATCAACTCGTCGAACACGGAGGAGTGGGAGACGATCCAGGCCGAGGTGGCCGCCGGCGAGGTCGACGTGCTCCTGGTGAGCCCTGAGCGGCTCAACAATCCCGACTTCCGCGATCAGGTGCTGCCCAAGCTCGCCGCGGCGACCGGCCTGCTCGTGGTCGACGAGGCACACTGCATCTCCGACTGGGGGCACGACTTCCGGCCGGACTACCGCAGGCTGCGCACGATGCTCGCCGATCTCCCGCCGGGCGTCCCCGTCCTGGCCACCACCGCGACCGCCAACGCCCGCGTGACGGCCGATGTGGCCGAGCAGCTGGGCACCGGCGCCAGCACCGACGCGCTCGTCCTGCGCGGTCCGCTGGACCGGGAGAGCCTGAGTCTCGGCGTGCTGCGGCTGCCGGACGCCGCCCACCGCATGGCCTGGCTCGCCGAGCACCTGAGCGACCTGCCAGGCTCGGGCATCATCTACACACTCACCGTGGCCGCCGCCGAGGAGGTCACCGCGTTCCTGCGCCAGAGCGGGCACACCGTCGCCTCGTACACCGGAAAGACGGAGAACGCGGACCGCCAACAGGCCGAGGAGGACCTCCTCGCCAACCGCGTCAAGGCCCTGGTCGCCACATCCGCGCTGGGCATGGGCTTCGACAAGCCCGACCTCGGATTCGTGGTGCACCTGGGCTCCCCCTCCTCCCCCATCGCGTACTACCAGCAGGTGGGACGAGCGGGCCGCGGGGTGAAGCATGCCGAGGTGCTTCTCCTGCCGGGCAAGGAGGACCAGGCGATCTGGGAGTACTTCGCGTCGATCGCCTTCCCTCCGGAGGAGCAGGTACGCCGGACCCTGGACGTCCTGGCCCGCGCTGAAAGGCCGCTCTCGCTGCCCGCCCTCGAACCCCTGGTGGAGCTGCGCAGGTCCCGTCTGGAGACGATGCTCAAGGTGCTCGACGTGGACGGCGCGGTGCGGCGCGTCCAGGGCGGCTGGATCTCCACGGGCGTGCCCTGGACGTACGACACCGAGCGCTACGCCTGGGTCGCCAAGCAGCGGGCCGCCGAGCAGCAGGCGATGCGCGACTACGTGTCGACCACCGGCTGCCGGATGGAGTTTCTGCGGCGCCAGCTCGACGACGAGCTGGCGAAGCCGTGCGGGCGCTGCGACACCTGTGCGGGAGCCCGGTTCGAGGCGTCCGTGTCCCCCACCGCGCTCGACGCGGCCAACGGCGAGCTGGGCCGCGCCGGTGTCGACGTCGACCCCCGCAAGATGTGGCCGACGGGCCTGCCGGCCGTCGGCGTCGACCTGAAGGGGCGAATCCCGGCGGGCGAACAGGCCGCACCGGGGCGCGCCTTGGGGCGGCTCTCGGACATCGGCTGGGGCAACCGGCTGCGGCCGATGCTCACACCCCAGGCACCGGACGGACCCGTGCCGGACGATGTGGCGAAGGCCGTGGTCGGCGTCCTGACCGACTGGGCGAAGGGGCCCGGCGGCTGGGCCTCCGGGCGGCCCGACGCGCAGCCGCGCCCGGTCGGCGTCGTCACCATGGCCTCGCGCAGGCGTCCACAGTTGATCCAGTCGCTGGGCGCGCGGATCGCGGAGGTCGGCCGACTGCCGCTGCTGGGGTCCGTGGAGTACGTGGGCGAGGCCGTCTCACAGGTCCACCGGAGCAACAGCGCCCAGCGGCTGAAGGCACTCGACGGGGCGCTGACCGTGCCGCCCGCGCTGGCGGCCGCCCTCAAGGAAGCAGGCGGTCCCGTGCTGCTCGTGGACGACGCCACCGAGACGGGCTGGACGCTCGCGGTCGCCGCGCGCATGCTGCGACGATCCGGGGCGCAGGGGGTGTTGCCGCTGGTCCTGGCCGTACAGGCGTGACCCATGTGTCGCCATCAAGAACAGCGGGCAGGGATATACATGACGTATAGCCGGAAAACGGTCGGTGGCCCCAATTGCTCGTTGCCGCAACCAAGTTCGACAGGAAGAATTGAGGTCCGCTCCCCGTACGGCTCGCCCGTGATCCGGTAGGGCTCTGCTGCGGCGTGCGCTCCCCCAAGTCCGACCCCGCCCGCTGTGTGGGCGCGTAGCCGAAGGGAGGACCGTGACCTTCGGATTCGCTCCGTCCTCGGCGGCATCCATGTCGACGTCTGCCGATCTGTCCGCCGCTTCCGCCAACCCACTGACCCGTATGCTCGAACCCGCCGAATGGGCCGCTGCGGGGATTCCGCTGCTGCGCAATCCCCGGGAGGTCGTCAGCGGATTGCACGCACGGCACCGGCCGAGACCCACGACCGCCATCGTGGCCGTCCTCGACGCGGACGAGCGGCTGCGGGCGAGCGCCTCGTTCACCCGGCGGTCGGCTCCGGCAGACGGCTGGATGTTCCGCAACTCCCTGCTGGCGCAGCTGCGCCGGGTGATCCCGCACGACCTGCGGCGCCGCACCCCGGTACGCACGGCGGTGCTGCTCTACTGCCGTGAGGGCGACGCACGTTGGACCGAGGAGGACGGGGCGTGGATGTGGGGGCTGCGGGACGCCTGCACCCTCCACGGGCTGCGCTGCGGGGCGTACATCACACTGACGCACGACGGCTGGCAGGTACTGGGCGAGGGCCGTGGCGGACGCCGTCCGAGCGCGGACTCCCCACCTGAGTCCTTCGCCCTGACCGAGGCTCCACCGCCGCTCCCACGCACCGGGGGCGCCGCGTCGGAGGTGCTGCGCCGGGCGGCCGCCCGCTGAGTCTGTCGCGGCCGTGCGGCGTCGGCGCCCGCCCAGGTGCCGGCCCGCCTTGAGGGCCCCTGAGGGGCACTCGTCCCCGCGGCCCGGGCGCGTCCGCCCGCGCCGTGGCGGCCCCCACGGCGGGCGGGACCGGGCGGGGGCAGTCCCGTAGCGCTTGCGCCCGATGCAGCGGCGTACGCGCCCCTCCGGAACGCCCGTAGTGACTGCTTGCCTGCCGAGGCCATGGGGGCGGCGGTGGGCGTCTCCGTGGGCGGGGTGTCTCTTCGGTGTACGCCATCGCCGGACGGCCTGGTGACCGTCCGCAGGACTGCAGGCACACGGACTCCGTGCACACGCACTACATGCGCGCGCGGTCCGTCGGGCACACGAGCTCCAGGCATGACAAAACGACCGCCGTACAGGTGGTGCCGTGATGGCACCACCATCACGCCCGAGACATCACCCCGACCGTTGCCCGAGCGAATCCCGGACGGTGTCCGGGATTCGTTCAGACTCCGGCGCCCAGCACCGAGTTGATCTGCTGCGGGTCGCCGCAGACGATCAGCAGGGCGCCGGCCCGGCCGAGGGCCAGGGGCAGGGCGGTGGCGGCGGCAGCGTCGGGACCGCCGTTGACGGCGACCACGACCACGGGACGGGACGCGGCCCGGCCCGCGACGGAGGCGTCGGCGTAGAAGACGTCGTCGCCCGCGTCGTGCTGCGCCCAGTAGGCGGCTTCGCCGAAGGAGAGTTCGTGCGCGGCCCACGGGTGCGGCTCGCCGGTGGTGATCACCAGCACCTCACCGGGGGCTCGGCCCGACTCCAACAGCAGGTCGACCGCTTCTTCGGCGGCGTCCAGCGCACCCTCGGCCGAGGCCGGGATCAGCTGGATCTGTGGGGTGGCGGCAGCGGGCGCGGCCGCCGGGGCGGATGACCCCGGCGTGGCCACGACCGGCTCACGCGGGGTGCGTTGGGCCGGCATCGGCCGGACAGGTCCCGGACGTCCGGGACGCGGCGGAGCCGCGGGACGGGGACCGGGTACGGGACGGGGGGTCGGCGCGGTGCGGCCACTGGCCGGAGTCGCGCGGGGACCCTGGGCACTCTCGTGAATCTGAGGCTCCTCGGGAATGAGAGGCATGAGCTGATATTTATCAAACGCCGCTGCGACTCGCGTCGGCGGGTGGCACATGAGTGCGAGCGGAACCGTCAGAAATCGAAGCCGAGCTGACCTTCGATCTCCGGACCGCTTCCGTCCGCCCAGCTGCGGACCTTCTTGAGGTGCCGCCACTGGGGCAGCGCATCAAGATACGCCCATGACAGCCGGTGGTACGGAGTGGGGCCCCGTTCCTCCAGTGCGGCCTTGTGTACCGGAGACGGATACCCGGCGTTGGCCGCAAAACCGAAGTCTGCATGGTC
Source organism: Streptomyces sp. NPDC058086 (assembly GCF_042885015.1). Lineage (NCBI taxonomy): Bacteria > Bacillati > Actinomycetota > Actinomycetes > Kitasatosporales > Streptomycetaceae > Streptomyces > Streptomyces sp. NPDC058086. Next base: position 47,334 of record NZ_JBHVST010000063.1, read on the forward strand.
GACACCCAGTTCGGCCATCATTTTGTCGCGCTGAACCTTGGCGATCACCGAGGCCGCCGCGACGGCCACGCAGGACTGGTCACCCTTGATCACCGTGCGAACCCGCCACGGCGACCCGAGGTAGTCGTGCTTCCCATCGAGGATGACCGCGTCGGGGCGGACGGGCAAGGCCTCCAGGGCCCGCACCGCGGCCAGGCGCAGTGCGGCCGTCATCCCCAGGTCGTCGATCTCCTCGGGGGAGGCATGCCCCAGGGCGTACGACGTGACCCATTTCTCCAGCTCCGCGGCCATCACGGTACGGCGCTTGGCGGTGAGCAGTTTGGAGTCGGTGAGGCCCTCGGGCGGACGGCGCAGTCCCGTGACGGCGGCGCAGACGGTGACCGGGCCGGCCCACGCACCACGGCCCACCTCGTCGACACCGGCAATGATCTTCGCTCCGGTCGTGGCGCGGAGGGAGCGCTCGACGGTGTGAGTGGGTGGTTCGTACGGCATGGCGCCCTCAGCCTACGCCGCCCCGAACCCCTCGCGACACCCAGGTTTCCCTGAGCGGCCACAGCCCCGGCACCGACACGAACCAGTCACCCGGCGATCCACGGATTCAGGCCCCGCCCGCCCGCGGATCAACCCCCGCCCGTCGCAGCAGCGGGACCATCAGCTGATCGATCATCTCCTCCAGATCCCGCACACTCCATTCGCTCGCGCACACCTTTGAGCGATACATCATCATCGCCGGAATGACGTCGAAGACGTAGGAGTTCGCGGCGTCCGGCCGGACCTCTTCCCGCTCGATTCCGCGGTGAACGATCTCTCGCAGCAGATGCTTGGTCGGCTCGACGACCCCTCCGATGATCAGACCCTGAAAGCGTTCCGCCTGCGCCACATCGCATTCGTGAAGCACTGAGCGCAGTGCGAATCCGGGCTGCGAGTACATCGCCTCACGTACCTGTCGGCACAGTTCCAGCAGGTCGTCCCGGACGCTTCCGAGGTCGGGGGCCTCCGTCAGGCTCGGCAGTCCGGCTTTCAGCGCGTCCGCGACGAGGTCCTCCTTGGACGGCCAGCGGCGGTAGACCGCGGCCTTGCCGGTCTGGGCCCGGGCGGCGACGCCCTCCATCGTGAGGCCGTTCCAGCCGACCGTGCTGAGCTGCTCGAGCGCGGCGTCGAGGATCGCGCGTTCGAGCACGGCACCGCGTCGGCGCAGGGAGGCCGCCTGAGCGGGAGCGGCCGTCCAACGCGAAGTAACCATCTGAGTGTCTCCGTTGTGCATGGGGGAGCGGGGAGTTCGGGGAGGGCGAGCGGTCAAGTGGCGACACGCGGCGGCGACTTCAGTGAACGCTTGCGTTCACTGTCGGGGACTCACTACCGTTGACGCAACAGTGAACGCGAGCGTTCACTAACGCACTTGTGGGGGACCCATAGTGACAACCTCTCAAACCTCTCAGTTGATCCAGGAATCAAAGCCAGGAGCGGCCCGCCGGGAGGGGCATCCCGGCATCGCACTCGCCGTCATCGCGGCCTGCCAACTCATGGTGGTACTCGACTCGACGATTGTGAACATCGCCCTCCCGCACATTCAAGACGCGCTCAAATTCAGCACGACCGACCTGACCTGGGTGATCAGCGCGTACACCCTCACCTTCGGCGGCCTGCTCCTGCTCGGCGGCCGCGCGGGTGACATCCTCGGTCGGCGCCGGGTCTTCATGACCGGCATCATGCTGTTCACGCTCGCCTCGCTGCTCGGTGGACTCGCCCAGGAACCCTGGCAGTTGCTGGCCGCGCGGGCCCTCCAGGGCGTGGGTGGCGCGATAGCGTCGCCCACCGCGCTGGCGCTCATCACCACCACCTTCCCCGAGGGCCCGGCACGGAACCGGGCCTTCGCCGTCTTCGCCGCGGTCTCCGCGGGCGGCGGCGCGATCGGGCTCCTGGCGGGCGGCATGCTCACCGAGTGGCTCGACTGGCGCTGGGTGCTCTTCGTGAACGTGCCCATCGGTGTGCTGATCACCGTGCTCGCCCCGATGTACATCAACGAGTCCGAGCGCCATCCGGGGCGCTTCGACGTCGCGGGCGCGCTCACCTCGACGGCCGGTATGGCCTCCCTGGTGTACGGGTTCATCCGCGCCTCGGAGGAGGGCTGGCGCGACAGCCTCACGATCGGGTCCTTCGCCACGGCGCTGGTCCTGTTGCTGGGCTTCGCGTTCATCGAGACCCGGGCGAAGGAACCGATCACCCCGCTGAAGATGTTCGGCGACCGCAACCGCTCCGGCACGTACGTGATCATGCTCAGTCTGGCCGCCGCGATGTTCGGGATGTTCTTCTTCATCGTCCTGTTCGTGCAGAACGTACTGGGCTACAGCCCGATCCAGGCCGGTCTGGCGTTCCTGCCCGTGACGGCGGCGATCGGCATCGGAGCGGGGCTGTCGCAGCGGTTCCTGCCGGTCCTCGGGCCCAAGCCGTTCATGGTCGTCGGCTCCGCCCTCGTCGCGCTCGGGCTCGGCTGGCTGACCTTCATGAGCCCTGACAGCACGTACGTCGGCGGGGTGCTCGGCCCGATGCTGCTCTTCGCCTTCGGTATGGGCCTGAACTTCGTGACCCTGACCCTGACCGCGGTCTCCGGCGTCGCCCAGCACGAAGCGGGCGCCGCGTCCGGACTCCTCAACGTCACCCAGCAGGTGGGCGGTTCGCTCGGTCTGTCCATCCTGACCACGGTCTTCGGCTCGGCCAGCCGGGACGAGGCGGAGAAGCAGCTGCCGAAGTTCCTGGCGAACGCCTCGCCCGAGCAGAAGGCGGAGTTCGCCAAGACCCACCAGCTGCCCGCTCCGTGGGGCCACGACGTGCTCGCCCAGGGCATCTCGACCGCCTTCGTCCCGGCCGTCGCGATGGCGGTACTGGCCCTGGCCACCGCCGCACTCGTGATCCGGGTCCGCAAGAGCGACCTGGAGGCCCTCGCGGGCACGGCGGGACCCGCCGGAGGCTGAGGCGGGGCTGCGGAGGGGCCGGGCCGCGGTCCGAGCAACAGACAGCTCGGGCCGCGGTCCGGTCATGCGCAGCGGGACGGCGCCCCGGGGCCCGGCCCGGCAGGCAGCTGTACGGCACCGGGCGGGCCTTGAGGACGTACGGCACCGGGTCCGGGCCTCGCGGTCAGCTGTACGGCGGCGAGGAAGGACCGTCAGGCCGGGGTACGGCATCGCGGGCGGCCCGGCAGGCCACTGCTGTACGGCGCCGACGGCCAACCCCATGCGACGCGCCACCACGAGCCACCGGACGCCCGGAGCCGTACCCGTGCCGCGCGAGGCCCACCCGGCCCCTGCCGGAGCACCGTGTCCCGCGGGGACTCCCCGGCGTCACCGAACCGTCCCCGCGGCCTATGCCCCCGCCCGCACCCAACCCGGCAGGCTCTCCGTCCGCTCCACCCACTCACCCGGCGGCGCCCCCGCCTTGCCCGCGGCGATCACACCGCCGACGATGGCGCAGGTCGTGTCCATGTCGCCGCCCACCTGGGCGGTCGACCAGAAGCCCTCTTCGTAGTCACCCAGGGCCCGGGCCGCGGACCAGAGTGCGAACGGCACCGTGTCGTGCGCCGTCGTACGCCGCCCACAGCCCAGTACCGCGGCGACCGTCGCGGTGTCCCCGTAGTCGAGCATGTCGCGAGCGCGCCGCAGACCGGCTCCCACTGCGCTGCGCGGGACGAGCGCGACGACGCCGTCGAGCAGCGCCTCCGCACTCGGCAGGCCCGCCGGGTCGGCCGCCAGGGCGGCGGCCGCGGCGACGGCCATGGCGCCCACGACGGCCTCGCGGTGCTGGTGGGTGGTGTATGCCGAGATCTCCGCCTGATGGACCGCCTGCTCCGGGTCGTCCGCGTACCAGGCCCCCAGGGGGGCGATCCGCATCGCGGCGCCGTTGCCCCACGAGCCCTGTCCCTTGAAGAGGGCGGACGCCAGCGCCCGCCAGTCGCCCCCCTCCCGGATCTGCCCCAGCAGCCGGTTGACCGCGGGACCGTAGCCCCGGTCGACATTGTGGTGCTCGGCGAAGGAGCCGGCCAGCGCGTCCTGGTCGATGCGGCGGTGCCGGGCCAGAACGGCCACTACGGAGGAGGCCATTTCGGTGTCGTCCGTCCACCGCCAGGGGCCGGACGGCAGCTCGCGTCGCTTGAGCAGCGGGTAATTCACGGGCACGAAGAACCGCGAGCCCAGCGCGTCCCCCACCGCGAGTCCACGCAGGCTGGCCAGGGCGCGGTCCAGGCGTCCGCCGGGAGAGGAATCAGAGGTCATCGCCCTGCCACTCTATCCCGGGGTCCCCGTACGACTCGGGTACGCACCAGCGTTCGAACGGACGGTCAAGCGTGTACCTCCCGTCGTCACCGAGGACGAGCATCCGCATCTCGGCGTTCCCCGGATTCGACAGCGATTCGAACTCCGCGACCGTCCAGTGGAACCAGCGCATACAGAACAGGCGCATGGCAAGACCATGGGTCACCAGGAGCACGTTCGCCGGGTGGTCGGGGGCCTCGAAGCTCCGGTAGAGGCTCTCCAGGAAGCCGCCGACCCGGTCGTAGACGTCAGCGCCGGACTCGCCCTGCGCGAAGCGGTAGAAGAAGTGCCCGTACGCGTCCCGGTAGGCCTTCTGGAGGCGTACGTCGTCGCGGTCCTGCCAGTTGCCCCAGTCCTGCTCGCGCAGCCGCGGCTCCTCGCGCACCCGTATGAGCCCGGGGTCCAGGTGGAAGGCGCGGAGCGTCTCGTGCGTACGGCGGTACGGCGACACGTAAACGCTTACGCGCTCTCGTCCGAAAACCTCCCGCAACCGTTTTCCCGTCTCCTCCGCCTGCTGCCACCCCTTCTCGGTGAGCGCCAGAGCGTGGTCGGGCTCGCGTTCATAAACGGTGTCATCGGCGTTGCCCGCTGACTCGCCGTGCCGGACAAGGACGATACGCCGTGGTCGAACCATGCCAAGACCCTAAAACGGCTGACGGCCGATCGAGCACTCGTACGGGCTCCATACGGCGTAGGTCACATGTTCTCCGCGCAGATCACACCCGCCGACGGCACTCCGGTCAGACCGTCCACGAGGGCTCCAGCGCCACTATGTCGCCGGTCAGGGCCGCGACATCGGCCTCCGTCTGAGCACGCAGCGCGAGCCGTTCCACGCGCTCGGCCCGGTATTTACCGTGTTCGGCGGCCGACTGCCACATGGACAGGATCAGGAACTCATCGCCCGGCGCCTCACCGAACAGGCCCCGCACCATGCCGGGCGAGCCCGCCATCGCGGGGTTCCAGACCTTCTCCTGCATCAGCGCGAAGTGTTCGGCCCGTTCCTCATGGATGCGGCAGTGGGCCACCCGCAGCAGGTCGGCGTCCGTGAAGCGCGGCTCGAAGCCGGTCTTCACATCGAACCGGTGATCGAAGAGTTTGGCCTGCGAGTCCTTGAAGGTCCCCGACTGGGCAGCCGCGAGCCGGTCGTGCGAACGGGCCATGAAGGAGTCGTAGAAGGCACGGCTCTCCCAGAAGGCGAAGATGTGCGCCACCCCGGGCCGCCCCCGGCTCCAGCCCCCGCCCTGCCCCCGGAATCCCGGCTCACCCAGCAGCCCCGCCCACTTTCGCTGCCCCCGCTCGAAACCGCGGCGGTCCACCACGGTGCAGCGAATCCACTTGACCAGCACCGCGCCATCGTAAGGCCACGGAGCGTGGCGCCGGTCACGCTCCGGCAGAGTGCACCCGCGCGAGCGCCCCCGCGCGCGTGGCACGATGGACAACGGGCCTTGACAACAGAGCAGTTGGGGGCTGAAGAAGATGGGGACGGGGAGGGGGAGATCCAATGACCGGTCTCAACAAGGGCATCCGCAAGGTCGAGCTCGCGGTGAAATGGGACCCGAGTCCCGTCGGCGAGCCCGCGACCGACCTCGACATCATCGCGGCGACGTACGTGGCCGCCGATCCGTACGGAAGTCCCGCCTATGTGGTGCACTTCGACAGCCGCTCCCCGGACGGCACCATCTACCTGAACCGGGACAGCAAGGACGGCAAGGGCTTCGGCTGGGACGAGGTCATGACGCTGGAACTCGACCGCCTCAACAGCGGCTACACGCGTGTGGTGGTGGGCGTACTCATCCAGCAGCGTTCCGGCCACAAGTCGTTCGTGGGCGTCCTCAACCCGGGCCTGCGCATGCGGGAGGGCTACACCGTGCTGGCGGAGGACAACTTCGGCGGCGTCCTGGGGGCGACGGCCGCGACCGTCGGCGAGTTCGTACGCGACGCCTCCGGAGAGTGGACCTTCCATCCGGGGATCCACGGCTACGACACCGACCCGGCGGAGTTCCCGCGCGTCATGGGCACGCGCCACGACGCCTGAAACAGTCCTCTCCAGAGGAGACGCCTGAAACGGCCCTCTCCGTGGGAGACGTCTGAAACAGCCTTCTCCGTAGGAGCGAGAAAACGCCGAAGGGCGGCACGACCGGTGGTCGTGCCGCCCTTCAGGGCTTCAGGTCAGCTGCAACCGCTGGTCGAGCCGCAGCCCTCGCAGATGTAGCAGGAACCGGCCCGCTGCATCTTCGTACCGCAGGAGAAGCACAGAGGGGCGTCCGCCTGGATGCCCAACTGCATCTCCACCAGTTCGGCACTGGTGTGGGCCTGCTTCGGGGCGGGCTTCGCCGCCTCGACCTCGGCCTTCGGGATGGCGACGGCCTTCAGCTCCTGCGCACGGGGCGCGGACTGGGCCAGACCCTCGACGTCCACCTCGTCGTCGGACGGCTCGTACGAACCGGTCTCCAGGTGACGCTGACGCTCATCGGCGGAGTGGATGCCGAGCGCGGAGCGCGTCTCGAAGGGCAGGAAGTCCAGCGCCAGGCGACGGAAGATGTAGTCGACGATCGACTGCGCCATCCGCACGTCCGGGTCGTCCGTCATGCCGGCCGGCTCGAAGCGCATGTTCGTGAACTTCGAGACGTACGTCTCCAGGGGCACGCCGTACTGCAGACCCACGGAGACCGCGATCGAGAAGGCGTCCATCATGCCCGCGAGGGTGGAGCCCTGCTTCGACATCTTCAGGAAGACCTCGCCGAGACCGTCGTCCGGGTAGGAGTTGGCGGTCATGTAGCCCTCGGCACCGCCCACCGTGAAGGAGGTGGTGATGCCGGGACGGCCCTTGGGGAGGCGCTTGCGGACCGGGCGGTACTCGACGACCTTCTGGACCGTCTCGCGGATGGTCGCCTCGGCCTTGGCGGTGACGGCGTCGGTCGCGGACTTCTCCTTCTCCTTGGTCTTGGCGGAGAGGGGCTGGCCGACCTTGCAGTTGTCGCGGTAGATCGCGAGCGCCTTGACGCCCATCTTCCACGCCTCGAAGTAGACCTCTTCGACGTCCTCGACGGTCGCCGTCTCCGGCAGGTTGACCGTCTTGGAAAGCGCGCCGGAGATCCAGGGCTGGATCGCGGCCATCATGCGGACGTGGCCCATCGCGGAGATGGAGCGCTCGCCCATGGCGCAGTCGAAGACCTCGTAGTGCTCGTGCTTGAGGCTCGGGGCGTCGACGACATTGCCGTTCTCGGCGATGTGGGCGACGATCGCCTCGATCTGCTCCTCCTGGTAGCCCAGGCGGCGCAGGGCCTGCGGAACGGTGCCGTTGACGATCTGCATCGAGCCGCCGCCGACCAGCTTCTTGAACTTGACCAGCGCGAGGTCGGGCTCGAGGCCGGTGGTGTCGCAGGACATCGCGAGACCGATGGTGCCGGTCGGGGCGATGACCGAGGCCTGCGCGTTGCGGAAGCCGTTCTTCTCACCGAGGTGCAGCACGTCCTGCCAGGCCTCCGTGGCGGCGGCCCAGATCGGCGTGTCGAGGTCGTCCACACGGACGGCCACGGCGTTGGCGTCGGAGTGCTGCTTCATGACGCGCTGGTGCGGCTGCGCGTTGCGGGCGTAGCCGTCGTACGGGCCGACGACCGCGGCGAGCTCGGCGGAACGCCGGTACGAGGTGCCGGTCATCAGCGAGGTGATGGCACCGGCGAGGGCGCGACCGCCGTCGGAGTCGTACGCGTGGCCGGTCGCCATCAGGAGGGCGCCCAGGTTGGCGTAGCCGATGCCCAGCTGCCGGAAGGCGCGGGTGTTCTCGCCGATCTTCTGGGTCGGGAAGTCCGCGAAGCAGATCGAGATGTCCATCGCGGTGATGACCAGCTCGACGACCTTGGCGAAGCGCTCGACCTCGAAGGACTGGTGGCCCTTGCCGTCGTCCTTGAGGAACTTCATCAGGTTCAGCGAGGCGAGGTTGCAGGACGTGTTGTCCAGGTGCATGTACTCGCTGCACGGGTTCGACCCGTTGATACGACCGGACTCCGGGCACGTGTGCCAGTGGTTGATCGTGTCGTCGTACTGGATGCCCGGGTCGGCGCAGGCCCAGGCGGCCTCGGCCATCTTGCGGAAGAGCGTCTTGGCGTCGACCTCCTCGATGACCTCGCCGGTCATACGGGAGGTGAGACCGAACTTGCCGCCCTCCTCGACCGCCTTCATGAACGTGTCGTTCACACGGACCGAGTTGTTGGCGTTCTGGTACTGGACGGACGTGATGTCGTCGCCGCCCAGGTCCATGTCGAAGCCCGCGTCACGGAGGGCGCGGATCTTCTCCTCCTCCTTGACCTTGGTCTCGATGAAGTCCTCGATGTCGGGGTGGTCGACGTCGAGGATGACCATCTTGGCCGCGCGGCGCGTGGCGCCGCCCGACTTGATCGTTCCTGCGGAGGCGTCGGCACCGCGCATGAAGGAGACAGGACCCGAGGCGTTGCCACCCGAGGAGAGGAGTTCCTTGGAGGAGCGGATACGGGAGAGGTTCAGGCCGGCGCCGGAGCCGCCCTTGAAGATCATGCCCTCTTCCTTGTACCAGTCGAGGATCGACTCCATGGAGTCGTCGACGGACAGGATGAAGCAGGCCGAGACCTGCTGGGGCTGAGGCGTCCCGACGTTGAACCAGACCGGGCTGTTGAAGCTGAAGATCTGGTGCAGGAGGGCGTACGCCAGCTCGTGCTCGAAGATCTCGGCGTCGGCGGGCGAGGCGAAGTACTTGTAGTCCTCGCCGGCCTTCCGGTACGTCTTCACGATGCGGTCGATGAGCTGCCTGAGGCTCACCTCTCGCTGCGGGGTGCCCACGGCACCACGGAAGTACTTGCTGGTGACGATGTTGACCGCGTTCACCGACCAGAAGCCGGGGAACTCGACGCCACGCTGCTCGAAATTGATCGAGCCGTCGCGCCAGTTGGTCATGACGACGTCACGGCGCTCCCACTCCACCTCGTCGTACGGGTGCACGCCGGGGGTGGTGTGGATGCGCTCGATGCGCAGTCCCTTGCTGGCCTTGGTGCCCTTGGCGCGGGAACCTCGTGCCGGACCGCTCGCCGTCTCTGTCATGCCGCCTCCCTGTATCGGGCTAAAACGCCCTGAAGTGCCACGTTCTTCCCATGGCACGGTGTGTGTCTGGTGCTGCGCGCGCCGCTACGCGGCCGCCCGCAACAGGTCTTTGGTCGCCACCGATGGGGGCCGAACCGAGTCGGCCCTTCCGTCAGTCGGCGGCGTTGGCGGGCACGGGGACCTGGACGGTCCCTCCGGACCCACGGTCGCTTTCCGGACGCTCCGCGTCCGCGGCTGCCACGTCCGCATCCGCCTCGCCCGCGTCTTCCTCGTCCGCGGCGGGGCGCTGCCTCGTCTCTTCCCTGAGTTCCACGATGGCGGCCTCGAAGTCCTCGAGCGAGTCGAACGCCCGGTACACGGACGCGAACCGCAGATAGGCGACGAGGTCGAGTTCCTGCAACGGGCCGAGTATGGCCAGACCCACGTCATGGGTGGTCAGCTCGGCGCTCCCGGTGGCCCGCACCGCCTCCTCGACCCGCTGGCCGAGCTGGGCGAGCGCGTCCTCGGTGACCGGCCGCCCCTGGCACGCCTTGCGCACGCCGTTGATGACCTTGGTACGACTGAAGGGTTCGGTGACGCCGGACCGCTTGACCACCATCAGCGAGCACGTCTCCACCGTCGTGAAACGACGGGAGCAGTCGGGGCACTGGCGGCGCCTGCGGATCGACGTGCCGTCATCGGTCGTACGGCTGTCGACGACACGGCTGTCGGGGTGCCTGCAGAAGGGGCAGTGCATGGCTCCAACCCTCCTTCACAGCACGACTCATAGACCTCGCGAGACCTCTCGGGCCCCTCGAAGCAGCCCCAAGCATAGGCGATGACCGGAGGCTCGAAGACCCGGGGGACCACAACTTCTGGGCTACTACAGCAATCCAACCACTAGATGTGGGGATCGACCCCTAAATTCACCCAGGACGCGCGTGTCGCACACGTAATGGCATGTGCCGCGCGGTCATACCGATCCCGGGCACGCGGAGATACCGTGGTCAGCGCGCGGAAGGGGGGCCGGTACCCGACTTACGGGGTGCCGGATGGCAGACTGGGCCGCGGCCCACATCTGTCGGCACGGTCATCGCCCCGGCGGTGAAGAGTACAGCAATGAGCCCTTATGTCCGCCGGATGAAGCGTTGGCTATACACCCAGACACGTGATCACGGTAGGTAATCCGCGATTTTTCACTCGAACGTGTGTTTGGCGCAACCTTTCGAAAGCAACTACCGTTGTCCAGCAGGGAGACCATCGAGAGGGGCCGACGTGACCACCACCGCAGACAGTGCCACCATCACTGCCCAGGACCGCTCCCAGGGCCGACTCGAGCCGGTGCATGCGATGAACGAAGCCACGAATCATGAGGGGCCCAAGCGCTCCCTGCCAGGGCGACCTCCAGGCATCCGCGCCGACAGCTCGGGACTCACCGACAGGCAGCGCCGGGTGATCGAGGTCATCCGGGACTCCGTGCAGCGGCGCGGCTACCCGCCGTCGATGCGGGAGATCGGACAGGCGGTCGGCCTTTCCAGCACTTCGTCGGTCGCCCACCAGCTGATGGCACTGGAGCGCAAGGGCTTCCTGCGCCGCGATCCGCACCGGCCGCGGGCGTACGAGGTCCGGGGCTCCGACCAGTCCTCGGCACAGCCCACCGACACGGCGGGCAAGCCGGCCGCGTCGTACGTCCCGCTCGTCGGCCGTATCGCCGCCGGTGGCCCGATCCTGGCCGAGGAGTCGGTGGAGGACGTCTTCCCCCTCCCCCGGCAGCTGGTCGGTGACGGCGAGCTGTTCGTCCTCAAGGTCGTCGGTGACTCGATGATCGAGGCCGCCATCTGCGACGGGGACTGGGTGACGGTCCGGCGCCAGCCGGTCGCGGAGAACGGCGACATCGTGGCCGCGATGCTGGACGGCGAGGCCACGGTGAAGCGGTTCAAGCGCGAGGACGGCCATGTGTGGCTCCTCCCGCACAACGCCGCGTACCAGCCGATTCCCGGCGACGAGGCGACCATCCTGGGCAAGGTGGTGGCGGTGCTGCGGCGCGTGTGACAGCACACGCCGGGCGGGACAACCCCGCCCCGCCCTTGACCGGGCCCCGGGACCACCTGCGCCGGTTCCGGGGCCCTGTGCGTTGCCCTCCGGGGGTCAGACGGGGGGCAGCGTGCGCGGCGTCCAGAGATGGTCCGCCCCGACGAGTACGCGCCCCTGAAGGGGTCTTGCTCACCGGGGGACGGGAGGATCGTCCACAGGACCCGAGGGATATGCGCGGGCGCCGAGCGATGTGCGCAGTCGTCGGACGGCCTGCGCGGATGCCGAACGAAATGCGCAGACGTCGGACGGCACGCGCGGGCCCCGGACAACATGCGCAGACGCGCGCGCCTGGCCACATGCGCAGGCACCGAGCGACATACGCGGGCCCCGGGCCACATGCGCAGGCACCGAGCGACATACGCGGGCCCCGGGCCATATGCGCAGACGCCGGACGGCATGCTCAGACGCCGGGCGACATACGCGGGCCCTGGGCCACATGCGCGGGCGCCGGGAGGATCAACGGTGGGATCGGGGCGGAGATCCCGAGTCTGAGAGCACGCACGGCACCTGGGGCGCCCACAGGCGGGCATCTTCGCGGGGCCCGGGTGTGGCCGTGTGGGTGGTGTTGTTTGGCCGGAGGGGCATCCGCCGCGGAGCGACTCCGCCCGTAGGGGCACCCGGGCAGGCCAGCCTCGGGCCGAATGCGCGGGTCCCCTCAGCCTGCCGCGGGGAAGACCTACGCCTCCTCCGCCTCCCCCGCTCCCACCGTCTCCTCGGCCTTCCGGGCCGCCGCGTCGATCGCGGTGAGCGACCTGCGTACCTGGTTGCGGTCCGTGGTGTACCAGAAGTCGGGGAGGGACGTCTTGAGGTAACCGCCGTAGCGCGCCGTCGCGAGGCGCTGGTCCAGTACGGCCACCACACCGCGGTCACCGGTGGCCCGTACGAGGCGGCCGGCACCCTGGGCCATCAGCAGCGCCGCGTGGGTCGCTGCGACGGCCATGAAGCCATTGCCGCCGTTCTCCTCGACGGCCTTCTGGCGAGCACTCATCAGCGGGTCGTCGGGGCGCGGGAAAGGGATCTTGTCCATGACGACGAGCTGGCAGCTGGGCCCCGGGACGTCGACACCCTGCCAGAGCGAGAGGGTGCCGAAGAGGCAGGTCTTGGGATCGGCCGCGAAGTTCTTGATCAGCTCGCCGAGCGTCTCCTCGCCCTGCAGCAGGATGGGGTACTCGGGGATGCGCGAGCGCAGCTCCTCCGCCGCGAGCTGGGCGGCCCGCATCGAGGAGAACAACCCCAGCGTGCGGCCGCCCGCGGCCTGGATCAGCTCGGTGAGCTCGTCCAGCATGTCCGCACGGTCGCCGTCGCGCGCGGGGCGGGAGAGGTGCTTGGCCACGTACAGAATCCCCTGCTTGGGGTAGTCGAAGGGCGAGCCGACGTCGACGCCCTTCCACTGCGGGAGGTCATCGCCCTCGGTGCCCTCCGGGGCGAGTCCCAGCGACGCCCCCACTCCGTTGAAGTCGCCCCCCAGCTTCAGGGTGGCGGACGTCAGGACGACGGAGCGGTCCGCGAAGAGCTTCTCCCTGAGGAGGCCGGAGACGGACATGGGGGCGACGCGGAGCGAGGCGCCGAAGCGGTCGTGGCGCTCGTACCAGACGACGTCCCACTCGGAACCGTTGGAGATCCGCTCCGCCACCTCGTGCACCGACTCCACCGAGGCGAGAGCCTGCTTGCGGACGGAGTCCTCGTCCTGGACGGACTTGTCGCGGGTGGAGCCGATCGCCGAGATCACCGTACGAGCGGCGTCGCGCAGTGCCATCAGCGCGTATCCGAGATCCTCCGGGATCTCCTCCAGTCGGCCCGGAAGCGCGAGCTCCATCAGCCGCTCGAAGCCCTCGGCGGCGGTCTGGAGCTGGTCGGCCGCCTTCTCGTTGACGAGCTTCGCGGCGCGACGCACCGCGCGGTTGACCTGGCCGGGCGTGAGCTCGCCGGTGGCGACACCGGTGACCCGGGAGACCAGCTCATGGGCCTCGTCGACGATCAGCACCTCGTGCTGCGGGAGGACCGGCGCGCCCTCGATGGCGTCGATCGCGAGCAGCGCGTGGTTGGTGACGACGACCTCGGCGAGCTTGGCACGCTCGCGGGCCATCTCGGCGAAGCACTCCGCTCCATAGGCGCATTTGGTGGCGCCCAGGCACTCACGGGACGAAACGGACACCTGAGCCCACGCGCGGTCGGAGACGCCGGGCGTGAGGTCGTCGCGGTCGCCGGTCTCGGTCTCGTCCGACCAGTCCCGCAGTCGCAGCAGGTCCTGGCCCAGCTTGCTGGTGGGCGCGGCCGCCTCGAACTGGTCGAAGAGGCCGTCCTCCTCGTCCTGCGGCACGCCCTCGTGCAGCCGGTGCAGACACAGGTAGTTCGACCGGCCCTTGAGCATCGCGAACTCCGGGCGGCGGCGCAGCAGCGGGTGCAGCGCGTCGACGGTCCGCGGAAGGTCGCGCTCCACGAGCTGCCGCTGGAGCGCCAGGGTGGCGGTCGCCACGACGACCCGCTCCCCGTGGGCGAGCGCGGGCACGAGGTAGCCGAGCGACTTTCCGGTGCCGGTGCCCGCCTGGACCAGCAGGTGGGAGCTGTCGTCGATGGCACCCGCGACGGCTTCGGCCATGGTCACCTGGCCAGGGCGCTCCGTACCGCCGACGGCAGTGACGGCAGCATGCAGGAGTTCGGGGAGTGAGGGCTCTGTCATAGCGCTGCCAGCCTACGGGGCGCCACTGACAATCGGGCGATCAAGGCCCGGCCGACGGACGCGATCAAGACGAGAACGAGTACGGGCCGGATGATCAAGGCCGGTGGAGGGGGTTCGGAACCGTGCCGTGCACCGCGGCGTGCGGGCGCTCGGGGCGGTCGCGGTATCCGTCAAGGTGCAGTCGGTTGCGGTTGAGGCACAGGCGCTCGATACGCGGAGTGAGCAGGTCGAACATCTCGTAACGCTCCTTGAGCTCGGGAAAGCGCGCCTGGTGGCGGACGATCTCCGCCCGGACGAGCGACCAGAACTCGGCCTCCGGAACGCCCAGTTGTTCCTCGCAGAGCGGTGCGAGGTAGCGGAAGACCCCCACGAAGAGCCCGGAGTGGATGAACTGGGTCAGGAACGCCGGCGGCTCGGTCAGCAGTACGTTCCGTACGTCGTCCGGCATGGTCGCGTGCTCGGGCAGGGGGTCCGCGCTCACGTTGACGTCGTCCACGAAGTCCTTCACCGCGAGTCGGACGGGGACATCGTGGTCGTCGAAGACGACGATCGCGTTCTCTCCATGGGGGCTGAACACGGTGCCGTACCGGTAGAGGAAGTGCAGCAGCGGCGGCAGGAGCGCGGCGAAGAGGCGGCGCAGCCAGACGTTGGGGGCGAGGCCCGAGCGGGCGACGAGCTCCGCCGTGAAGGCGCGGCCGTCCGGGTCGGTGTGCAGGAGCGCGGCCAGGGTGCGCGCGCGTTCACCGGGGGCCAGATGGCGGGAGACCGGCTCGCGCCAGATCGCGCCGAGCAACTCCTTGTACTGATAGGGCACTTCGGGGAGGGCGTCGTACACGGGGTGGTTCACCGTCACCGAGGCGACCTCGCCGAGCAGGATCACCCCACAGGTGTCCCGCAGAAACGGGTCGGCGTCTCTCAGTGCGTGCATCCAGGCGGTGACGGCGGGCGCCGCGAGCGTGCGTTCCGTCGGCAGACCGCGCCAGACCAGGGTGTTGAGCACGGACAGCGGCAGTTTCACCGTGTGCCGGTCCGGGTGCGAGACATTGAGGAACGTACGGATCGACTGCTGCGGGAGCCGCAGGTCGCCGTCGGAGGGCAGCGGCACGATCGCTCCCGCGGCTACGGAGGGCGCGAACAGTGGCAGCACGACGTCGTCCCACTGCCAGGGGTGCACGGGCAGATAGAGGTACGACTCCGGAGTGAGCCCACGCGCGCGTAGTACCCCGTCGAAGGACTCCCTCGTGGCGGGGGCGAGTTCGCGCGCGTAGAGCTGTTCGGCGGAGTGGAGGCCCGGGACGCCTCGGTAGGTGGCGAGCGTGGTGTGCACCGCGATCCAGGGAATCGGCGTCGCCCTGCGGGCCTCCGGCGCCCAGTCGGCGGCGTCCGTCGCGGAGAAGCCGAGGCGGCCTTTGTTCAGCACGATCCAGGGGTGGCCGGTCTGGTGGCCCTCCAGTTCGGCGTAGCCGAGGTCGGCCAGTTCGGCCGCCGTATGGGCGTCGCGGTCGAGGCGGGCGTCCGCGGCGAGCGTCGTGCTCAGTTCACGGACCACGTGGCCGAGCGTCGCGCCGTCGATCTCCAGTGTGCCGCGGGCCCGGGTGAGGAAGCCGAGCGGGTCGGTGAAGGGGCACGGCTCCGCCCCCTCCTCGGTGAGGGTGAGCGAGGCGGGGTCGACGCGCCAGCTGTCGTACGAGGCCCGGCGGGCGCGGAAGGAGAGGCTGCCGCCGGCGTCGAGACGGAGGGCGTAGGGGCGGAGGGTGCCGGTGTGCCTGGTGTTCTCGTGCGGGGTGTTCCGGTACGGGGTGTTCTGATGCGAGGTGTCCTGGTGCGGGATGTCCTGGTGGGCGGAGGCGGGGCGTGGTGAGGGTCGTGAGGAGGCCGCTCCGGCGGAGGAGTCGAGGCCGGTCGCCGGATTGTGCTCACCGCGGAGGGGGGCCACTTTTCCCTCCGCGCCCCGCTGAGCCTCCGGACCCGGCTCCGGTTCAGATTCCGGTTCCGGTCTGACGATCTCCTCGTGGGCGAACTCGCCGATCATCTTCGCGAGCAGTCGGCGGCCGACCTGGTCCCATCGGTCTTTGCGCAGCTCGGGCGGGTCGTACAAGGCGGGCAGCTCTCCGGAGGCCGGGGTGGCGGATGGATGCGGCACGGGGACTCCTTGACAGGGAACCGGATCGGAACGAGCGGTGCGGGCAGGGCGCTACAACAGATCGCGCAGACTCCGGTCCCGGACCATGAGGGCTGCCCGTTTGCCGGGCAGATCGACCTCGGCGGAGAACCGGAAGCCCGCGCTCAGGAAGGCGGAGACGGAGGGGGTGTTGCGGAGGTCGGGTTCCGCGACCACGCGGGCGCAGGCCGGGCGCTTGTCCAGTACGAGGTCGGCGACGGCTCGGAGCAGGGCGGATCCGAGGCCTCGTCCTCGGTTGGCGACACCGCCGACGAGGAGGTGTAGGCCGGTGTCGTGCGGGCGGGCGGGATAGTGGCGGGCCAGGAGGTCGAGGTCCGCGCGGTAGATCTCCCAGTAGCTCATCGGAATGCCGTCCAGCACGCCGAGGCAGGGCACGCTGCGGCCGTCGCCGTCGAGCTGGCGGCACAGATGTTCTTCGGCGACCGACTCGGGTCCTGCCAGCTCCCAGAACTCCGCGACGGCGGGGTCGTTCATCCAGCGGGAGACGAGCGGGAGATCACGCTCCACACGGACGGGGACCAGGTGGAAGGCGCCCACGGGAGTGGCGATCGGGCCCCAGCCGCCGATGCGGTCGAGCAGGTCGTTTCCCCCGGCCGACTCGACCTCGGAGCCGAGGAGCGCGAGGAGCTCGTCGGGCAGGCGCAGGTCGAGGGTGTCCTCGTTGTCCGTGCCCGGCCCGGGGCCCGGGTCGGCGCCGAGGTCGGTGACGGGGGCGGTACCGGCGTCGGTGCTCGCATCGGTGGGAGGCACGGCGACGCTCCTCTCAGGAGACGGGATGGGGCATGTTCCTCAGGAATGGAAGGGGTTGGCGAGGATGACTTCGTCAGGAATGGAGGGGGTCAGCGAGGGCGACTCAGTCAGGAATGGAGGGGGTTGGCGAGGGTGACGTAGATGGACTGGGTGTCGACCGGGCCGACGAGTTCGTCGAGGCCGTGCAGCCGGGTCAGCAGGTTGGCCTTGCAGCGCAGGACGGGCGAGTCGAGGAGGTGGGCGGGCAGGGGCGTACGCAGTCGGGCCGGGCCGCAGGCCACGTCGGCGAGGAAGCGGCGGAAGGCGGCGAGCAGCAGTTGTTCGTCGGCGAGGTGCTGGGAGCCGAACGCGCCGATGAGGCCGAGCACGTTGTTGATCGCCAGGTAGTAGGCGAAGCGTTCGTCGGTGACCTCGTCGGAGACGAAGGTGTCGCTGTGTTCGCCGATGCCGGGCAGCCGGGCGTCCAGTTCGGCGCGCCGGGACGCGCGGAAGTAGAAGCCCTGGTTGTCGCGGTAGCGGCCGCCCGTGGGCCAGCCTTCGGGGTCCAGCAGGAGCAGGGTGTTCTGTTGGTGTGCTTCCAGCGCGATCCCCGCCTCGCTGTCGAGCCAGAGCACAGGGCGTACGACGTGCTCCAGGTAGCGCAGGAACCACTCGGCGGCGACGGCGCCACGGGGCCTGCTGGTGCGTCCGGCGAGGCGGGTGACGATCTCGGCGAGCCGGGACCGCATCACGGGCCGGTCCTCGGATCCGCCGTGTGCGCCGGGTCGGACGTGGGGCCGGGGAGAGACCAGCCCCGCGACACAGCCGGCGTCGTCGGTCGGCCCGAACGGGTTGTGGCGGATCATCACGTCGAGCCCGGTCAGGGGGGTGCCGCCCGGGGCGTTGACGGCGAGCCAGGCCGGGTCGCGGACGATGTCGAAGCCCGGGTGGGCGGACTGCCACTGCTTGGACAGGCCGCTGCGCAGCAGACGGTGGACCTCCACGCCGCGGTGGAGCTCCTTGCGGAGGTTCTCACGGCGGGAGTTGGTGATGCGCAGACCCAGCGACAGCTTGAGCATCGCGGGGGCGCCGGAGCGGTAGAGGGTGCGGACGGAGGAGGTCGGGTGCCAGGCGGGGCCGTGCGGGCCGAGGTCCCGGAGCAGTCCGGCGTCGAGCAGGGCCGCGGTCTCGGGTCGGTGCCGGACGTCGCCCAGCTGCCAGGGGTGCAGCGGCAGGGCGGCGTACCCGTCGGGCAGGGGCAGACCGGCTCCGGCCAGCCGCGCGGTGAGCTGTTGCGCGGAGACGGGCCGGCCGCGCTCCGTCCATGCCGAGTCGGCGGCCAGGACCGAGGGGGCGACCGCCATCCAGTGCAGGGGGAAGGAGCCGCGCAACTCGGGTGAGTACAGCCGCGCTTCGGCGTCGGAGAGCCCTTCCCGGCTCTTCGGGGTGGGGTGCCACGGGTGCCCCAGCACCAGTGCTTGTTCGGCGGCGAGGAAGAAGTCGGGCGTGTCCGCGGGCCGTTGCCTGCGGTCATTGATGAACACGACGGTCCGCCGCACCGAGTCCGCGACACGGCCGACCAGGTCGGCACCGTCCCCGGCAGGGCCGGATTCGAAAGCGGGCGTCGACGTCCCCTCGGCCGTGCTCGTCGTCCCGTCGCCCGTCGCCGCCTGCCGCGCGAGCAGCGCCGCCACGGTGACGGCGTCGGCCGACGGTGCCCCCTCGGGAGCGTCGGCGAGGTGCGGGAGGCCGAAGCGGTGCCAGCCCGTCGGGGACCAGTGGTGGACCGGCGTCAGGAGGGACGTGCCGCTGGCCGGGAGGGGGATACGGAGGGTGCCGTCGGTGGGGGCGGGCAGGTTGTTCTCCCGTACCCAGCAGCGCAACAGGTTCTCGACCGCCGCCGCCTGGGCCGCGGTGTGGGCGGCGGGGTGCTCCAGCAGATCGGCGGTGGCGCCGCGCAGCCGCTCGGTCTCCCGGGCCCCTCCCATCTGCCGGGGTACCAAGTCGGCCCCCGAAACCGGCGGGGCCTGCGTGCCACAGGCCGCTCGCTCGTGGGTGTCGGGACGGCCGTCGGGGGCGGGGGTGGCGTTCAAGAGAGTTCCTCGGGGTCGTTCAGGCTCGTGCGGCGACGAACCGGGGCGGTACTGGCGTGCGTGGGGCGGGGGGCGTTCCTGGTCGGTCCGGGCGGGCGGGCGGGCGGTGGTTCGGCGCGAAGGGGTGGTTCGAGCGGGGTGGTCCGAGTGAGGTCCGCGCCCCGTCCGGGGCGGGGGCCCGTCGAGGGGGCGCCGTGCGGGCGGCCCGCGGCGGTTGCAGGTCCTATCCGGCGTGCTCACCGGACACGGAACCCCGACCGTGCCCGGCCGGCCCGTCCAGTCCCGCTCGCGCCACCGTCGCCACCGCGTCCGCCAGTCGGTCGAGCACCGCGGTCGCCTGTTCGTCGCTGATCGTCAAGGGCGGGAGGAGTCGCACCACGCTGGCGCGTCGGCCGCCCAGCTCCACGATCAGACCGCGGCGCAGGCACTCGCGCTGCACGGCGGCGGCGAGTTCGGGGGCGGCGGGCCGGGGGCCGTCGGTGGTGGTGTCCGGGGGTGTCTCGGGATCCACCAGCTCGACGCCGATCATCAGCCCGCGGCCCCGTACGTCACCGATGCAGGGGACCTCCTCGGCGAGTCGGCGGAGTTGAGTGAGCATGCGGGAGCCCAGGGTCGCCGCACGCTCGGCCAGTCCGTTCTCGCGGACGTACGCGAGGGTCGCCGTGCCCGCGGCCATGGCCAGCTGGTTGCCACGGAACGTGCCGGCGTGGGCGCCCGGTTGCCAGACGTCGAGGTCGTCGCGGTAGACGACGACGGCCAGCGGCAGACTGCCGCCGATGGCCTTGGACAGGACCATCACGTCCGGGGTGATCCCGCTGTGTTCCACGGCCCAGAAGGCGCCGGTGCGCCCGACGCCGGTCTGGACCTCGTCCGCGATCAGGGGAATGGAGCGCGCCGCGGTGATCTCGCGCATCCGGCGCATCCAGTCGTCGGGCGCGGGAATCACCCCGCCCTCGCCCTGGACGGGTTCGAGGATCATCCCGGCGGGGTGTGGCACGCCGGACTTGGTGTCGTCGAGCAGGGACTCGGTCCAGCGCGCGGCGAGTTCGGCACCACGCTCACCGCCGATGCCGAACGGGCAGCGGTAGTCCTGGGGGTAGGGCAAGCGCGCGACCCGTACCTCGGTCGCGCCCCCGGATGCTTCGAGCGCCCCCGCGGTCATCCCGTGATAGGCACCGGTGAACGCGAGCATCCCGGTGCGTCCGGTCGCCGCGCGCACCAGTTTGAACGCGGCCTCGACCGCGTCCGTCCCGGCGGGTCCGCAGAACTGCACCCGCGCGCGGGCGGCGAACTCCGGGGGCAGCGTGCGGAACAGCTCGGTGGTGAAGGCGTCCTTGACGGGTGTGGCCAGGTCGAGGACGTGCAGTGGCGCCCCGGAGTCGAGGACTTTTCTGATCGCTTCCAGCACCACCGGGTGGTTGTGTCCCAGGGCCAGGGTGCCCGCGCCGGAGAGGCAGTCGAGGTAACGGCGCCCGTCCGCGCCCTCGATGGTCAGCCCCCGCGCCCGCACGGGGACGATCGGCAGGGCGCGCGCGTAGGTGCGGGCCGCCGACTCGCGCGCCGACTGGCGCCGCAGAATCCCCTCGTGCGCCGCGCGCGCCCCCTCGGACACTCCGGACACCGTCTCTCGCGCCCGCTCGGCCTCCCTCTCCCGCGCCCGCTCGGACGCCACGGGCACACCGTCCGGCTCCTCTCGCCCCGTCCCGGACACGCCCTCCCGCGTCTCCTCGGGCTCGCGCCCCACCGGTACCACCGCAGACTCGGTCACGGCCACGACTTCAGGTCCTCCCGCTGTCCAGAGGCGAGTTGGCAGGGGGCTCTGAGCGCAGGCGGCAGGTCCCCCGTACGTACCAACGACGCGACTCGCTCGGGGAAGCGGGTGAGTCGAAGATCCTTGGGCGTGCCCGGCCCGTTGTCGTCACTCACGAGGGGCACGCGGGGCGCGCGGGGCGCCCGGCGACGCGGAGACCATGCGGAACGGGCCCGATCCAGGGATGCGGGTACGGGGCCGGTTCGGGGCCGGGGCGACCTGACAGCCACCGCGACTGCGTCGATGAGGCCAGGTCGAACGTGTCCGCGGAACATCGACGTCGGCCGGGGCGAAAGCGTGGATGTCCATCTGATTGCACCTCAAGTGTCGCGGGGTTCTTGGTGGGGCGGTTGCCGCACCCGTGTGCCCGTACGTCCGTGCGCCGAGGGGGCCGTGGTGGTCCAAGCCGCCACGGCC
>NZ_JBHVST010000064.1:0-68283 GCF_042885015.1 Streptomyces sp. NPDC058086
GGCCGGACGAACTCCCACTCGGCGTCCGACAGTTCATGGCGACGTATCACCCCACCATGATCCACCACTCAAGATCATTTGAAGACACGACCTAGGGCGCGGCTTCGAGCGGTTCTACGGCTTCCTGGGTGGCGACACCAGCCAGTGGTATCCGGAGCTCGTCTACGACAACCACCAGATCGAGCCGCCGGCCACACCGGAGCAGGGCTACCACCTGACTCCCGACCTGGTGGACAAGGCGATGGCGTTCATCGCCGACGCCAAGCAGGTCGCCCCGGACAAGCCGTTCTTCATGAACTTCTGCACCGGCGCCACTCACGCCCCGCACCACGTGCCCAAGGAGTGGGCGGACCGCTACCGGGGCCGGTTCGACGAGGGCTGGGACGCCTACCGCGAGTCCGCCTTCGCCCGGCAGAAGGAGCTCGGCGTCGCACCCGCGGACGCCCGGCTCTCCTGCCACGACCCCGACGTTCCAGAGTGGGACTCGCTCAGCCCGGACGCACGGCGCCTGGCGGCACGGATGATGGAGGTCTACGCGGGATTCCTCAGCCACACCGATCACCACATCGGGCGACTGCTCTCCTTCCTGAAAGAAGTCGGCGAGTTCGACAACACCCTGATCATGGTGGTCTCCGACAACGGCGCCAGCCCGGAAGGCGGCGTCACTGGCACGGCCAACGAAGCGCAGTTCTTCAACAACGCCCCCGAACCGCTGGAAGACAGCCTGCGCTCCATCGACGAACTCGGCGGCCCCACCACCTTCAACCACTACCCGTGGGGCTGGACCTGGGCCGGCAACACCCCCTTCCGGCGATGGAAGCGGGAGACCTACCGCGGCGGCGCCAGCGACCCCTTCCTGGTCCACTGGCCCACCGGCATCAGAGCACGCGGGGAGATCCGCACCCAGTACGCGCACCTGGTCGACATGGTCCCCACGGTCCTCGACGCCTTGGGTATCGAGCCACCGTCCACCATCCGGGGCGTGACCCAGTCGCCGCTGCACGGCGTGAGCTTCGCCCACACCTTCGACGACGCCGACGCGCCGAGCGACCACCACACCCAGTACTTCGAGATGATCGGCCACCGTGCCATCGACCACGACGGCTGGCGAGCGGTCTGCCCCTGGCCCGGCCCCTCGTTCACCGAGGCCGGCCGCCCCTTCGGCACCCCGATCACCGTGCAGGACCTCACCAACCTGGACGCCCATCACTGGGAGCTCTACCACGTGGACGAGGACTTCGCCGAGACCCGCAACCTGTCCGCCGAGCAGCGCGACAAGCTGGTGGAGATGGTCGCCCTGTGGTACATCGAGGCCGGCAAGTACAACGTGCTGCCCATCGACGGCAGCGCCGTGCAGCGGATGATGACCCAGCGCCCCCAGATCACCGAGGCACGCACCAGCTACATCTTCCGCCCCGGCACCCAGAGCCTGCCCGCCGCAGTCACCCCGCGCGTGCTCAACCGCCCGCACAGTGTCACCGTCGACGTCAACCTCCCGGCCGGCGCCGAAGGCGTCCTGATCTGCCAGGGCACCGACGCCGGCGGCTGGACGCTGTTCATCAATAGCGGCCGACTGCAGTACACCCACAACTACGTCCGCCGCGCCCTGTACCGTCTAAGCAGCCCGGACCCCGTGCCTGAAGGCCACCATGAGCTGCGGTTCGAGTTCGAGCCCACGGGCAAGCCAGACATCCAGCACGGCAAGGGCACCCCGGGCAAGGCCCAGCTCTACATCGACCGTCAGCTCGCCGCCGAGACGGACCTCCCCCTCACCACTCCGGTCATGTTCAACCCCGGCAGCCTGACCTGCGGCAGCAACCCGGGCTCTGCCGTGGACCCGGACTACACCTCACCGTTCCCGTTCACCGGCACCCTGCACAGCGTGACCGTCGACCTCTCCGGAGAGTTGATCACTGACATGAACAGCGAAATGCGCATGCACATGGCCCGGCAGTAGGGCCGAGCTGCGACCGCTCAGCCAGCGTCGTCCAGGAGCAGGCCCAGCTGAATGTCGAGCCACGCCTGGTCCTGCCACTATCTCTCGGCGGCGCTGACCAGCTGCCGACTCAGAGCCTGGACCGTGAGGGACCGCCACAAGCGGCCCTCAAGGAGAGCCAGCAGCACGGCAACACGCTCGTCCACGTCAGGAAGGGGCCGATGAATATCGACGCGGTCCATGGCCGCCAGCGCGCGGCGGCACAGTGCCTCGGAGCAGAGCGACTTCCATGCATAAGGCGCCAAGGCCTCACGCACCGCGGTGACACGGACGTCGTCGGCGGCAACCAGCCACACCATCCCGCCCATCCCTTTCGCCGAAGAAAACCAGGCAAACCATTCGTCAATGGCGCCCATGGTAGGCACCCGGCCCGCCCAATTCACCGGGCAGTGACCCACCTCACGAAGAGCGCCGTTCGCGCCTGAGACGAGTGAGCGCGGTCGGCAGTACGCCACTCCATTGATCAAACCCCTGAGGGAGACATGAACCACCCCATCCCCTCACCTGCCATGCGCCTCCGAGGCGTGGGCTGCGGCAGAAGCCGCCTACCAGCGTGTGGCCGCCATAACCGACCCGCCGCCGGGCCTGATCGAGGAACTGCACCACCGGGCGCAGGACCTCGCCCACGCCGCCGGATGCCACACCCCGTCGTCCTGCACCATCTGCCTTGACTCACCGACCACCCTGCCCCCACGCCTGCGTCACAGCTGGTACGGAGCGAGCCGCGGCGCCCGCTGGAGTATCCAGCGCTGCCACTGACCGGCATCGGCTCGAGCGGCAGGCGTCCGCACTGCTCAGCGGCCCTTTCTACGTGAACAATGCGCAACCGGCCCGCACATGAGCTCCACCAAGCCCGCAACGGCACGATGCACAACGAGGCGACGAGTTTCAATACGCTGAACTTGACAGAGAAAATGCCGGCCAGCTCCGTGTGGATGCGGTCGCTGCTGAGCAGGGTGCCCCCCAGCCGGTCGGCCATCGCTCCGGGGAGAGTGGACTTCCCACTGCTCGGCAGCCCGCCGACGAGGGTGAGGCAGACGGCGGATGTGCGCAGGTGGCGCAGCGCCGTCGAGGCCAGCCGCCGTGACGCCGCCTCCGCGTCAGACGCGTCCTGGCGGGCCTGGATCACGGAGACCTTGGCGCGGACGAACGCGCGGTAGGCGACGCAGTGGTGCCACAAGGACGGGTCGTCGACGGCGGCTCCCTCTCGTAGGAGGTGGGAGAGGCGGCGATTCTCCGGCATGCGGCGCATCACCACGAGTGGTTCAGGCGTCTTCGTGTCAGGGCTTTGGAACTCGCCCAGGCCCAGGTAGACGTCGGGGGTGAACCGGCGGTTGAGGGCGGCTTCGCGCTCGCACGCGGCTCGGCTGGCTGCCACCGTGGTGTAGTCCAGGAACTCCAGAACTACTGGTTGCTTCAGCTTGTAAGCGCGGTCGCCGACGAAGAGCAAGACCGCGGTGTGGGTCTCGCGCACTTTCGCGCGCGGCGGTGGACCGCCGTCGCGCCGGTCGCCAGACTGGCACGCGGACGCGGCGCCCAGAGGCGCCGACCGCGCCGGTGTCCTGTGAAGGCCGGGCTCAGTCATGAGGAACGCCGGCGACGGGGCAGCGTCCGTGATGAATGGCGGCCTGCGCGACGGGACCCAGGTGGACGCCAGGCTGAGGAAGTTCATCGACTCCCACGACTGGATCACCTGCCACTTCCTGCCGGCCTACGCACCCGACCTGAACCCCGTCGAGGGCATCTGGTCACTGCTGCGACGCAGCAGCCAGGCCAACACTGCCTTCACCGACCCTGACCACCTGATGCACACCCTTCGACAGGGCCTCCGCCAGATCCAATACCGCAGCAACCTCATCGACGGGTGCCTTGCCGGAACCAGCCTCACCTTGACGACATCACGGCAACAGCGTCAGTAGTAGCGTCTGCCCGATCTTCCCCTCGCTCAGGAGCGTGTTCCACATGGTGGCGAACTGGTCGTCGGTGAGGTCCTCGCGGTTGCGCAGCAGCCGTCGTCTGGCCTTCCACTCCGGGTCGCTCGCCCGTCCGCGCCGGCTGCGGGTCTCGGCGGTGGTGCGGCGCCTGACCATGGACAGCATTTTGTTGGCGAGCTGGACCACGTGGAAGTGGTCGACCACGACGGTGGCGTGCGCCAGGCCGATGCGGATCGCGGCGCGGTAGGTGGCCGATATGTCAATGGCGACATAGCCGATGCCCTTTCTCCAGTCCAGGTCGGTGGTGGCGAGCCAGGCCAGGACATCGGCGACGGTGCAGCCCTCAACTTGTCCGAGCAGCCCGCCGTGGCCGAGGGCGTCGACGAAGCCGGTGTGCCACCGGTCCCGGGTCAGGCGCCACTTGCCGGTCTCCGCATCCTGTTCCCAGCTCGGCCGTCCGCGGCGGGTCTCGTCGATGCCCAGGACTGTGACCTGCGGCAGCGGTGCCTCGGTGACGTCGCGGGCCTGCGTGCGGAAGGCTTCCATCACGGTCGGCCAGGACAGATGCAGATCCCGCGCGGCCTGGATGACCGTGGAGCCGGCATCCCGTATGCGGTGCCCGGCCGTATCCCGCAGCCGGGCGGTCAGCCGGGCACCGGCCGGGATCTGCAGGATCTGCTCGGTGAAGGACCGGCGAGGGCAGCCGGCCTCGCGGCACCACCAGCGGCGCTTGTGCCAGCGGAGCTCCAATCCGCCCTCGCCGTAAGGGAGATCGCGTGGCCGGGTCATCGCCGAGCCCTTCACCCGGGTGGCGAACACCCCGCAGGCCGGGCAGGCTCTGGCTGTCTCGTCGGCCGTGACCAGGTGAACTCGGCGCCTTCCGTAGGCCAGCCGCTCAACCCGCGCGACGGACACCCCGTCGAGGTCGAGCAGCAACGTCGTATCGTTGACCAAGCCCGTGGCTCCTGCATGATCGTTCTGCGTCGAGAACAGAGATGATCACGCAGGCCCACGGGCATCCCGCATCCGGGGCCACGCCCGAATGCCTCATGACAATCGGCCGGGTGTGGTTCGCTCCTGGGGTGACTCAGGACTTGGAGATCGTCGCATTCGAATCCGCCGAGGCATTCCAGGCATGGCTCGGCGAGAACCACGCCGCCTCGCCCGGCATCTGGCTCAAGCTTCGCAAGAAGGGCCCCGGAATCGCCGCGCTGGACTACACCCAGGCGCTCGACGCGGCACTCTGCTACGGCTGGATCGACGGCCAGAAGGCCAAGTTCGACGACCAGTGGTGGCTCCAGCGGTTCACCCCGCGCAAGCCGCGCAGCAAGTGGTCCAAGGCCAACCGGGACAAGGTGGCCGCCCTGATCGAGCAGGGCCGGATGCATCCGCCGGGACAGGCCGAGGTCGACCGCGCCAAGGCAGACGGCCGCTGGGAAGCGGCCTACGACGGCGCGAAGACCGCCACGGTGCCGGACGACCTCACGGCGGCTCTGACCGCCGACCCGGCCGCGGCGGAGTTCTTCGAGACACTGGACCGGCAGAACCGCTACGCGATCCTCTACCGGATCCAAGACGCCAAGAAGGCCGAGACCCGGGCGCGCCGGATCGAAAAGTACGTAGCGATGCTGACGAAGGGCGAGAAGCTGCACCCGTAGTCACGGAGAGGGACCGTGGCCATGTGCTGCCCTGGACTCCCGGCGCGCCTGCGGCCCCGGCAGCAGCCACCAACTGCCGTCGCTGAGCGTAACGAAACGTCAGAGGCCCTGAGCAGGCGCACCGCTCAAGATCGAAGACCCCCTTACTGACTTCGGCTCGTCAGGGTGATCTTTCGCGAAGTTCCTGGTGAGGGTGGGTTGTTGGCCGTATCCAGTGGTGTGTGAGGTATGCGGATGGGGGCGGGCTGACCGCTGCGGGGCGTCAGCGCCGGGAGACGGTACGGATTCAGGCGGCCGAGCTGTTCGAGCAGAGGATCAAGCCGCCGGAGGTCGCGCGGCGGCTGCGTGTGAGCCGGAAATCCGCCTATCAGTGGCACCAGGAGTGGCGCGATGGCGGTGTGCAGGCCCTGTCGTCCCGTGGCCCGAGCGGATCACGGTGCCGCCTGTCTCCACGCTGCCTGGAGAAACTCGCGGCGCATCTCGAGCAGGGACCGGCCGCGCACGGCTGGGTGGAGGACCAGGTGTGGACCGCAGCGCGGGTGGCCACGCTGATCGGCAGGAAGTTCCATGTCTCCTAATCCGTGGGTAAGGACGGTCCGCCAGATCGGGAACACGGACGAGCCGTTCGAGAATGCCGGGACCGTGGGTTGGCTCCATCCAGGCTGCCGAACCCTCTCCGTGTATCGGTGGGCGGTCTTGGCTCTGACGGTGGTGGCGGCCGCATGGGCGGCGGACGGACGCCTACATGTCTCCGGGCCTCGACGCCTAGCTGTAGACCGTGCGACGTCTGGTGCCCTTGCGACCACCACCGTCAACACCATCAGCTAGATCACTCGTTGGTGTTGGTGGTGCGAGTCCATCGCGCGGTGACCTCTTGGTACGCCCGAGCCGATCTTCGAGCTCCCGCACAGACCGAGGCCCGTGGGGTGCGCTGGTGCCACGAACAGCTGCTGAGGTGGCGGACCGGCCCCGAGGGCCGAGTCCTGGGATTAGGTCGCTGCGTGGTTCCGCACGAGGTCGTGACCAGAACAAACGCATAGGTAGTACCGGGAGGGATCTTGATCTACTGCGGCATCGACTGGGCAGAGAAAACACACGACCTGGCGCTGGTCGACCACACCGGAACGCTGGTCGCCAAACGACACATCACCGACGACGCGGCCGGCTACAAGATCCTGCTGGACCTGCTCGCCGAGCACGGCGACACTGAGGACAACCCCATCCCGGTCGCGATCGAGACCTCCCGCGGCCTGCTGGTCGCCATTCTGCGCACCGGCCGGCGGAACGTCTACGCGATCAACCCGATGGCCGCCGCCCGCTACCGCGACCGCCACTCCGTCTCGCGCAAGAAGTCCGACCCCGGCGATGCCCTCGTGCTGGCGAACATCCTGCGCACGGACATGCATGCCCACCGGCCTTTGCCCGACGACACCGACCTCGCCCGTGCCATCGCCGTCCTGGCCCGGGCACAGCAGGACGCCACCTGGAACCGTCAGACCATCGCCAACCAGCTCCGCTCGCTGCTGCGCGAGTACTACCCCGCCGCCCTGGCCGCGGTCGAGCCATGGAAGAACGGCCTGTGCCGCCCCGAGGCCCTCGCCCTGCTCAAAGCCGCCCCAACCCCAACCCGCGCGGCCCGCCTGACCCGCACACAACTCCAAGCCGCCCTCAAGCGCGCCGGACGCCAGCGCGGCATCGAAGCGGACGCCGACCGGTTGCATGAGGTCTTCCGCGCCGAGTGGGCCCACCAGCCTCCGCTCGTGGAGGACGCCCTCGGCGAGCAGATGCTGGCCCTGCTGATCCAGCTGAAGGCCGCCTGCACCGCCGCCGACCAGCTCGCGAAGGCGGTGGAAGAGGTGTTTCCTCAGCACCCGGACGCTGACATCTACCTGTCCTTCCCCGGCCTCGGCATCCAGCTCGGCGCCCGGGTGCTCGCCGAGGTCGGGGACGACCGCACCCGCTTCACCGACGCCCGCGGCCTGAAGGCATACGCCGGCTCCTCGCCCATCACCCGCGCCTCGGGCAAAAAGACGTCCATCACCCGCCGCTGGGTTAAGAACGACCGGCTCAACGCGGCTGGCTACCTATGGGCCTTCTCCGCTCCCAACGCCTCACCCGGCGCCAAAGCCCACTACCGCCACCGCCGCAACGACTGCGGCGATTGGCACGCCAGCGCTCAGCGCCACCTGTTCAACCGCATGATCGGCCAGCTCTACTACTGCCTCCAGCACACCGAACTGTTCGACGAATACACCGCCTTCCCGGTCGAACTAGCCGAAGCCGCTTGACGCGCTAAATACCTGAGGTGTCTACAGCGTCTCCGGGGCCACCAGGTTGATGCACCGGCTCGGCTTCAGCCCGCAGGTGCCCGTGCGGCGGGTGGCCGAACGTGACGAGGAGGCAGTGAAGGTGTGGAAGGAGGCGACCTGGGCCGAGGTAAAAGAGCCAGGGCGGCCTGCGGAGGCTACATCTGCTTCGAGGACGAGGCAGGCTTCACCCGACGGCCGCCCAAAGGACGCACGTGGGGCCGACGCGGCCACACGCCGGTCGTGACGGTCAGCGGGCGGCGCTCGGGACGCCTGTCAGTCGCCGGACTGATCGCCATGCGGCCCGGCTCCCGCACCCGACTCTGCCACCGCCTGCGCACCCACCCCGCCGGCAAGGGCAAGCGACGCAGCCTGGGTGAACGCGACTTCATCGCCCTGATCGACGGCGCCCACCAGCTGGTCAAGGCCCCGATCGTGCTGGTGTGGGACCGGCTGCACACCCACGTCTCCCGCAGGATGCGGCAGTTGATCACCGAGCGCGAGTGGCTGACGGTGTTCCTGCTGCCTGCCTACTCGCCGGACCTGAACCCTGTCGAGGGCGTGTGGGCCCACGTCAAACGCAGCCTGGCCAACCTCGCCGTCGTCGCACTCGACCGACTCGAAGTCCTCGTTCGCAACCGCCTCAAGCGCCTTCAGTACCGGCCCGACACCCTCAACGGATTCATAGCCGGAACCGGCCTGGACCTCGACGCGCCAACATCACCCTAACCAGCCGAAGTCAGTAAGGCCTCACCCAGGCAAGCAGACGTCCACGATCACGCCACGGGAGGCGCTGTCCGCTGTGGTCGGTAGCCGGGGCGGCATCGAACGCGGTCGACTCATCGGGCATGCTGAACAGTGGTTGGACGGTGCACGATGAGGGGAGCTTTGGTGAACGAGGGCGCTCAGGGCCCGGGCGACGCCGCGGTGCCAGTGGCTTCGCCGCAGCTGCGGCTGGATGACCTGCTGGAAGGTCTGCAACAGCAGGTCCAGCAGGTGCGGGCAGCTCGCGACCGGATGCGCACCCTGCTGGACGCGGTTCTGGCCGTCGGCTCGGACCTGGACCTTGAGGTGGTGCTGCGCCGTATCGTGGAGTCCGCGGTCGCCCTGGTCGACGCCCGGTACGGTGCGCTGGGCGTGCTGGGCGAGGAAGGCACGATCAAGCAGTTCATCACGGTCGGCGTCGACGAGGAGACCATCGCCGGGATCGGACACTACCCGCGCGGCGAAGGCATCCTCGGCCAGCTCATCCGCCACCCGGAACCGTTGCGCCTGGCCAACCTGGCAGATCACCCGGCGTCCGTGGGCTTCCCGGCCGGGCATCCGCCGATGACCAGTTTCCTCGGTGCTCCCGTCCGGGTGCGCGATGAGGTGTTCGGCAATCTGTACCTGACCGACAAGCAGGGCGGCGCGGAGTTCGACGCCGACGACGAGGCGGTGCTGCGCACCCTGGCCGCGGCGGCTGGCGTTGCGATTGACAACGCCCGGCTGTACGACGACGCCCGCCGCAAGCAGCTGTGGCTGGCAGCGAGCGACGAGCTCACTCGCAGCCTGCTGGCCGGCCGGGATCCGGCCGAGGTTCTGGCGTCGGTCGCCGCCACCGTGCGTGAGCTGGCCTGCGCGGACCTGGTCACGCTGGCGGTGCCGGTCGCTGAGAGCGGCGAGCTGGTCGTCGAGGTCGCCTCCGGCGCACGTGAGGAAGAGGTCCGTGGCCTGGTGCTGCCTGCCACGACGCTGGCGTCGAAGGTGTTCGCCACTGGGGAGACGGTCACCAGCGACGCGGTCAGCGCCGACCCGCGCGCCGAGGGCGGCAGTTCCTCCGTGGTCGACCTGGGGCCGGCGTTCTACGTGCCGCTCGGCACCCGCGACCACGTCCGCGGTGTCCTGCTGGTGGCGAATGTGCCCGGCGGGCGGGTGTTCCCGGACGCAGTCGTCGACATGGTCATCGGTTTTGGCAATCAGGCGGCGCTGACCTTGGAGGTTGCCGAGCACCGCCAGGACGCCGAGCGCATGCTGGTCCTCAGCGACCGCGACCGGATTGCCCGCGACCTGCACGATCTGGTCATTCAGCGACTGTTCGCCGGCGCCTTGACGCTGCAGTCCACGCTCGGCCGCGTCGCCGACCGGCCCCGTGTGGGCGAGCGGATCCAGCGGGTCGTGGACGACCTCGACGACACGATCAAGGTCATCCGCTCCACCATCTACGGCCTGCGGGAGAGCGAGCGCAGCCGCGACGGCGGCCTGCGGGCGAAACTGGTGACGGCCACCGATCGGGCCGCCGAAGCCCTCGGTTTCACCCCCGCGCTGCGCATGACCGGCTTGCTGGACACGGACGTGCCCGCCGAGTACGCCGAGCACCTCCTGGCCGTGCTGGGCGAGGCATTGTCCAACGCGACCCGGCATGCTCATGCCACCTCCGTCGACGTCAGTGTCGACGTGAGCGATCAAACTCTCCGGCTGCGGGTGACGGACAACGGCCGCGGCATCGATCCCGCCACTACCCGACGCAGCGGTCTGGCCAACCTCCGGCAGAGGGCCGAGGACCTGGGAGGAGACTTCAACGCGTCCTCGAACCAGCCCAGCGGCACGATCCTGGCCTGGGCTGTGCCCCTGCCCTCGACCAGCGGGTGACTGCCAGACCTGGGCGGAGCGCTGTCACGGCAGCGGCGACTTGGTGAGCGAGGCGGCTCCGGACCTGTCAGTGCCATGACGTCCGGAGCCGCCACCGGCCAGTTCGACCGGGATGAGGCAGCCCGCCTGGATCCAGGGAGAGCGCGATGGGGTCGCCGACACAAGTGCACGCGTGTCACAAGGCTCAACGCTCGAGGCAGGCGCGGGACACGCCCCGCGTCGGCATCGAGAAGCTGTTCCTCTCGCGGACGCGGGAGGAACAGTGGGAGAGCTGACGACTCAGGCCCACCGGCCGCGTCGAGCAGCCCTTGCGGCAGCGGCCAAGCCACTCATGACCCCGTACGTTCCCAGCCACGGCGCGGTGCGCGGGCGCCGAGCCGGACATCACGGCTGCGATAGACGATGTAGGGGCGGGTCAGATAGCCCACCGGTGCGGTGAGCATGTGCACGAGCCGAGTGAACGGCCAGAACGCGAACAGCAGCAGGGCGCTGATCGCGTGCAGCTGGAAGAGCACCGGGGCGTCGGCCATCAGATCGGGCTCCGGCTGAAGGTAGAAGATGGAGCGGAACCAGGGGGAGATGGTCTCGCGGTAGTCGTATCCGCCACCGACCACGTTGGCGGCCACGGTGGCCGACAGGCCGAGCACGATGGTCAGGGCCAGAGAGACGTACATGGCCTTGTCGTTGCGGGTGGTCGCCGAGAACACGGGTCCGACGGTGCGCCGCCGGTAGATCAGGATGGCCAGGCCGCCCACGGTGGCCACCCCCGCGATCGTGCCGAGCACTACCGCTCCGATGTGGTAGGTGTGCTCGCTGATGCCAGCCGTTTCGGTCCAGCTCTTGGGGATGACCAGGCCGCCGATGTGGCCCAGGAGCACCACGAGGATGCCGAAGTGGAACAGAGGGCTGCCGATGCGCAGCAGCCTGCTCTCGTAGAGCTGGGAGGAGCGGGTGGTCCAGCCAAACTTGTCGTAGCGATAGCGCCACACGTGACCGAGGATGAACACCGCGAGGGCGACGTAGGGCAGGACGACCCACAGCAGGATGCCACCGGTGCGGGTCTCGGCCGCGAGGGTGACTGACTGCGCGGTCGCGGTCATCGAGGACCTCCCACGACGGGGTCGGGCAGGAACACGGGGAATGCGTACGGGTCAAGGCCGACCTGTTCCTCGGGCGGGCCCTGGGCAGCGAGACGCAGGACGGCTTCGCGGTCGTCGCCGACGAGGGCGGGCAGGGTGGCAGAGACGGAGTCCAAAACGTGTGCCCAGGGCGAGCCGTCGTCGTTCAGGGCCAGGCGCAGCAGTTCCAGGCCGGCGCGGTGTTCGGTGAGCAGGCGCGCTCCAGTGGCCGGGTCGGCGGCGGCGAATTCGAGGACGACGGCTAGGTGGTCGGGCAGTTCGTCGTCGCCCAGGCGCCATCCGGATGTGGCGTAGGTCTGCTTCAGCCGCAGCAGGCCGATGCCGCGCTTCCTGGTGTCACCGTGGGCGTAGTAGGTCAGGTAGAGGCAGCAGCGCTTGCGGTGGTCGAAGGTGGCCACGTAAACGGCCGCCAGGTCCGCGGGGGCGGTCTGCTCGGCGTGCGCGGTGAAGCGGAGCAGAGGGCGGGCGACCAGTTCCGGCAGAGTGGCAACTACCCGGCCGGCCAGGGCCAGGCGCTGCTCGAACTGCTCGTCGGGGTAGGCGAGCAGCAGCGACTGGGCCTGCCAGGCGTGGGAGTGCCAGGGCTCGGTGCGGGCGGTGCGCGTGATCTTCCTCTTCATGGCTTCGGTTCGACCTCCCCGTCGCTGTCCGCGCCAGCACCGCTGCCGGATGGTTTGTCCGGGAACAGGC
This sequence comes from Streptomyces sp. NPDC058086, assembly GCF_042885015.1. NCBI lineage: Bacteria > Bacillati > Actinomycetota > Actinomycetes > Kitasatosporales > Streptomycetaceae > Streptomyces > Streptomyces sp. NPDC058086. Next base: position 12,355 of record NZ_JBHVST010000064.1, read on the forward strand.
CCGGCGGGGAGCTTTTGCCGTCCCAGTTGAGGAGGTTGACCCGGGTGGCCTTGTCGGTGGGGGTGGTCGGGGCGTCGGAGGTCTGCCGGTCACGCAGGGCGTGGAAGTTCTCCACGGCGATGGGTGCGGCGCCTCCGGAGGTCTCGCCGAAGGGGCCGGAGCCGCCCATGCCGGGACCGCCCTCGTAGTCCAGGCTGCACTCGGTGGCGAGTTCTTCGAGCTTGTGGGCCTGTTCGGCGTGGGCCGGGGGAATGACGTACCGCTCGTCGTATTTCGCCAGGGCCAGCAGCCGGTACATGTCGTAGATCTGCTCGCCGCTCATGCCGACCGCCTTGGGGATGGCGTCGTTGGGTTCGCGTCCGAGGTTGATGTCGCGCATGTAGGAGCGCATGGCGGCGAGGCGGCGCAGGACCGCGTCCACAGGCTGTGGATCGCCGGCGGTGAAGAGTTGGGCGAGGTAGTCGACGGGGATGCGCAGGGTGTCGACGGCGGCGAAGAGGTTGTGGTGGTTCTCGGCGTCCTGGCCGGTGTCGCGGACGGAGTCGACCACCGGGGACAGCGGCGGGATATACCAGACCATGGGCAGGGTGCGGTACTCCGGGTGCAGCGGCAGAGCCACCTTGTAGGTGCTGATCAGAGCGTGGATCGGGGAGTGCTGGGCCGCCTCGATCCAGTCGCGCGGAATGCCCGCATTCTCGGCCGCGGAGACCACGTCCGGGTCGTTGGGGTCGAGGAAGACGTGCCGCTGGGCTTCGTACAGGCCCTTCTCATCCGGGGTGGAGGCGGCTTCCAGTACGCGGTCGGCGTCGTACAGGACCAGGCCGATGTAACGCAGCCGGCCCACGCAGGTCTCGGAGCAGACGGTGGGCAGGCCGACCTCGACGCGGGGGAAGCAGAAGGTGCACTTCTCAGCCTTGCCGGTGCGATGGTTGAAGTACACCTTCTTGTACGGGCATCCCGTCACGCACATCCGCCAGCCCCGGCAGCGGTCCTGGTCGACCAGGACGATGCCGTCCTCCTCCCGCTTGTAGATGGCGCCGGAGGGGCAGGAGGCCGCGCAGGACGGGTTGAGGCAGTGCTCGCAGATTCGTGGCAGGTAGAACATGAAGGTCTGCTCGAACTCGAACTTGATCTTCTCGGAGACCTCGTTCAGCAGCACGTCCTTCTCGCTGGTCGCCGCCGATCCGCCGAGGTCGTCGTCCCAGTTCGCTGACCAGGCAATCTTCATGTCCTTGCCCGTGATGAGGGACTTGGGGCGGGCGACCGGGGTGTGCTCCTGCAGCGGGGCGTTGGTGAGCGTCTCGTAGTCGTACGTCCAGGGCTCGTAGTAGTCGTCGAGGGATGGCAGCACGGGGTTGGAGAAGATCTGGATCAGTTTCTTGAAACGGCCGCCCGCCTTCAGCGCCAGCCTGCCCCGTTTGTTGAGTTCCCAGCCGCCCTTCCAGGTGTCCTGGTCCTCGTAGCGGCGGGGGTAACCCTGGCCGGGGCGGGTCTCGACGTTGTTGAACCACACGTACTCGACGCCGGTGCGGTTGGTCCACGCCTGTTTGCAGGTGACCGAGCAGGTGTGGCAACCGATGCACTTGTCGAGGTTCATCACCATCGCCATCTGGGCCATGCAGCGTCCGATGGTGGCTTTGCCACGGGGCATCAGTACGTCACCTGCTGGTTCGTGCGGCGGCGGATGACGGTGACCTCGTCGCGCTGGTTGCCGGTCGGGCCGAGGTAGTTGAAGGCGTAGGAGAGCTGGGCGTAGCCGCCGATGAGATGGCTGGGTTTGATCAGCAGGCGGGTCAGCGAGTTGTGGATGCCGCCACGCCGGCCCGTGGTCTCGGTGCGCGGCACGTCGATCAGACGGTCCTGGGCGTGGTGCATGTAGACCGTGCCCTCGGGCATGCGGTGCGAGACGACCGCGCGGGCGGCGACCACGCCGTTGCGGTTGACCGCCTCGACCCAGTCGTTGTCTTTCACCCCGGCCTTGGCCGCGTCCTGGGTGCTCATCCAGATCGTCGGGCCGCCCCGGGACAGCGAGAGCATGAACAGGTTGTCCTGGTACTCGGAGTGGATGGACCACTTGTTGTGCGGGGTCAGGTAGCGCACGGTCACGCCGAGCTCGCCCGTCTCGCCGATGCGGGGCTCATCGAAGAGCGCATGCATGTTCAACGGAGGTCGATAGACGGGCAGTTGCTCGCCGAGGGCGGTCATCCAGTCGTGGTCGAGGTAGAAGTGCTGGCGGCCGGTGAGCGTGTGCCAGGGCTTGAGGCGTTCGACGTTGACGGTGAACGGGGAGTAGCGGCGCCCTCCGGTCTCCGACCCGGACCACTCCGGTGAGGTGATGACCGGCACCGGGGCGGCCTGGGTGTCGGCGAAGGTGATCTGCTTGCCCTCGTGCTCGGCGGCCAGGTCCGCGAGCTGCGTGCCGGTGCGGGCTTCGAGAGTGTGGAAGCCCTGCGTGGCCAGGTGACCGTTGGTGGTGCCGGACAGGGCGAGGATCGCCTCACAGGCGTGCGTGTCGCGGGCGATCGACGGCCGGCCATCAGCCGCGCCGCCACGCACGGCACCGTTCTTGTGCCGCAGGTACTCCAGCTCGCGATCGACCTTGAAGGTGACGCCCTTGGTGGTCGCGCCCAGGGTGTCGAGCAGTGGGCCGAGGGCCCCCATCCTGTCGGCGACGGCCGCGTAGTCGCGCTCCACCGTCACCAGCTTCGGCATCGTGCGGCCGGGGACCGGCTCGCACTCCCCTGCCTTCCAGTCGAGCACCCGGCCGTGCGGGTTGGCCATCTCGTCCGGAGTGTCGTGCTGCAGCGCGGCGGCGACCACGTCCTTGCGGACGCCCAGATGATCGGCGGCCTGGCGGCTGAACTCCTTGGCGAGCGTATGGAAGGCGTCCCAGTCGGTGCGGGTCTGCCACGGCGGGGCGATGGCGGGGTTGAAGGCGTGCACGAACGGGTGCATGTCCGTGCTGGACAGGTCGTGCTTCTCGTACCAGGTGGCGGCGGGCAGGACGACGTCGGAGAAGACGGTCGTGCTGGTCATGCGGAAGTCCAGGGTCAGCAGCAGGTCGAGCTTGCCCTCGGGCGCGTCTTCCCGCCACACCACCTCTCTCGGGCGGGCGTCCGGCGGCGCCTCGGTGGCACGCACGGAGGAGTCGGTTCCCAGCAGGTGCTTGAGAAAGTATTCGTTGCCCTTCGCCGACGATCCCAGCAGGTTGGCCCGCCACACGGTCAGCACGCGGGGGAAGTTCTCGGGGGCGTCCGGGTCCTCGCCGGCGAACCGCAGTCGCCCCGCCTTCAGCTCGTCCACGATGTGCTCGGCGACCGGGCGGCCCGCGGTGTCGGCCTCGTCGGCCAGGTCGAGGGGGTTGCGGTCGAAGGTCGGGTACGACGGCATCCAGCCCATCCGCGCCGACTGCGCGATGACATCCGCCGTGGTCTTCCCGGCGAACGGGCCGCCCGTGCCCGGACCGGCCGCTGCGAGGGTGTCGGCGGAGAACGGGTCGTAGCGGAACTGGTCGGCGTGCAGGTACCAGTAGGCAGTCTGGATCATCTGCCGGGCCGGCCGGTTCCAGTCCGCGGCGGTCGCGATCACCGAGTAGCCGGTGAGCGGACGGACCTTCTCCTGACCGACGTAGTGGGCCCAACCGCCGCCGTTGACGCCCTGGCAGCCGGTCAGCGTGGTCAGGGTCAGAAACGCCCGGTAGATGGTGTCGGAGTGGAACCAGTGGTTGGTCCCCGCCCCCATGATGATCATCGAACGGCCGCCCGAGTCCTCGGCGTTGGTGGCGAACTCCCGCGCGATCCGCGCCGCCTTCGTTGCATCCACGCCGGTGATCGCCGCCTGCCAGGCCGGCGTGTACGGCTCGGAGGCATCGTCATACGAAGACGGCCACAGGCCCGGCAGGCCATCGCGAGCCACCCCGTACTGGGCCAGCAGCAGGTCGTACACCGTAGTCACGAGGTGCCCGGCGACCCGTTGAACTGGTACGCCGCGCCGCAGTCGCGCCGCGCTGCCGTCGGGGGCGTCGAAGCGCGGCAGTTCGACCGCGACCGGGGCCTCGTCGCCGCCTTCGGTGGACAGCAGAGGCTGGGTGTCGCCCAGGTCAAGGTTCCACTTTCCGGCGCCGGACTCGCCGTATCGGTCGCCGAGCGTGCCGTTCGGCACCACCGGCTGCCGTGTGTTCGCGTCCAGCAGCACGGTCCGGAACTCGGCGTGCTCGGCTTCGGCGTGTTCGCCTCCGAGATCCGCGGCGGTGAGGAATTTACCCGGTGTGAAGGTGCCCGGATCGTCCTCGCTCTCTTCCAGGGCGACCAGGAAGGGCAGGTCGGTGTAGCGCTTGACGTAGTCGGTGAAATGCGGCGTGGCACGGTCGACAAAGAATTCCTTGAGGATCACGTGCCCCATCGCCATGGCGAGGGCCCCGTCGGTGCCGGGCTGGGCCGCGAGCCATTCGTCGGCGAACTTCACGTTGTCCGCGTAGTCCGGGGAGACGGCGACGACCTTCTGGCCGCGGTAACGGGCCTCTGCCATCCAGTGCGCGTCGGGCGTGCGGGTCACCGGCAGATTGGAGCCCCACATGATCAGATAGCCGGCGTCCCACCAGTCTCCGGACTCCGGTACGTCGGTCTGGTCGCCGAAGACTTGGGGGGAGGCGACCGGCAGGTCGGCGTACCAGTCGTAGAAGGAGAGCATCGCTCCGCCGAGCAGGGAGTAGAAGCGGGCGCCGGCGGCGTGGGAGACCATCGACATCGCCGGGATCGGCGAGAACCCGGCCAGCCGGTCCGGTCCGTACTCCTTGATCGTGTGCACGTGGGCGGCGGCGACCATCTCCACCGCCTCGTCCCAGCTCGCGCGCACCAGGCCGCCCTTGCCGCGCGCCCGCTTGTAGCGGCGGGCACGCTCTGGGTCGGAGACGATGTCCGCCCAAGCGGCCACCGGGTCGCCGAGGCGGGCCTTGGCCTCGCGGTACAACTGAAGCAGCACGCCGCGCACGTACGGGTAGCGCACCCGGGTGGGCGAGTAGGTGTACCAGGAGAAGGCGGCCCCGCGCGGGCAGCCGCGCGGCTCGTATTCGGGGCGGTCCGGGCCGACCGAGGGGTAGTCGGTCTGCTGCGCCTCCCAGGTGATGATGCCGTCCTTGACGTACACCTTCCACGAGCACGAGCCGGTGCAGTTCACTCCGTGCGTGGAGCGCACCACCTTGTCGTGCGACCAGCGGTCCCGGTAGAACTCGTCCGCCTGCCGCCCGCCGGCCTTGTGCAGGGTGCGCAGGTCCTTCGAGACCTCCGCCCGCGTGAAGAAGCGGCGGCTGCCCACCAGCGCGTCCGCCAGCCCACCGTCCATGCCCGCCTGCGCCCGCTCCGGGCCGGTCTCCGTGCTCACCGTGCCACTCCGCCCCGGGCGCCACGGGCCCGTTCGAATCGTGATCGGTTTTCAGCCGCACACGACTCTACGACCGCCGTCCCCCGAAGGTCACCAGCCACACCACGGACAACACGTGGCTTGGCAAAGGTCGTCTGTGTGCAGGGGCGGTTATCCGGGGGCGTCGCCAGGCCATACCTGCGCCTGCAGATCCCGCACCCCGCGGAATGAACGGGGGTGCGGGATCTGCGTGGTGTGCTCCCGAGGAGGCGGGAACACGAACCGGTCAGGCGACCGGCCGGGGCAGAGCGCCGCCTGCCTTCGCGCGCACCCTCTCGACCGCTTCCCACTCCTCGGTGCTGAGGTTGGCGAGCGCGGCCGGAAAGACCCCGTCCTGCTCCTTGAGGATGTGATCGCGCAGCAGGGCCATCGCCTCGATCAGTCTGTCCGGCCAGGTCGGGTCCGAGGGCGTTGCGCCGTCGGCGGCCTCGGCCAGCACCGCCTCGATGCGGCGGTGCTCGGCCTCCAGGGCGGCGATCTGCTCGGGGAAGTCCGCCGCCATGGCGGGGAACAGGCCGTGCTCCTCGACGTGCGTGTGCGGGTCGAGCACGGTGGTGATCTCTCGGGCGATCTGAGCCATCCGGTCCACGTCACCGTCCTGGCGGGCGGGGCGGAGGTGGCTGATCAGGCGGGCGACCTCGTCGTGCTCCCGGGTCAGCTCGTCGATCGACGCCAGCGACTGGCAGCCGCAGTACTCGCACACGGGTCTTCTCCCTGTCCTTCGTTCCTGTCGGTCTGGGCCGCTCGCCCTTACACGGTGGTGTCGGCGGTACGGTGCTCGCGCCGACGGCCACCGCGCGGCTTCCTCTCGCCGCCTTCGGATGCGGCGCGGACGCCGGTGAGGGTGAAGGCCAGCGCCGCGGCGGCCACGATCGCGAGCAGGGCGAGACCGGCCGCGTACGTTCCGTACTCGCCGTACAGCGATCCCATCACCAGGGGTGGCAGGAAGCCGCCCAGTCCGCCTGCGGCGCCGACCATGCCGGTGACCGAGCCGACCTGGTCGGCCGGGGTGCGCAGGGCCACCAGGGCGAAGGTCGCCCCGCTGCCGGCGCCGAGTGCGGCGGCCATGGCCAGGAAGGCGATGGTGCCCACCAGCGCCAGGGCCGGGGTGAACGCCTGCACGACGGCACCGGCGACGACCACGGTCAGCGCGCCGGCCAGCACCCGGACCGGGCCGATCCGGTCGGACAGCCAGCCACCGATCGGACGCATAGCCACCGCGAGGAGGACGAACCCGGCCATGCGGTTCGCGGCGTCGGCCTGGGTGAGGCCGTAGCCAGTCTTGAGGTAGGTCGGCAGGTAGACGGAGAAGGCGACGTAGCCGCCGAAGGCCACCGCATACAGCGCGGATGCCTGCCAGGTGATGCCCAGCCGGGCAGTGGCGGCCAGTCGGCGGGCCAGGGGCTCGGTCGGCACGGTGCGGCCGGGCGCGTCGCGCAGCAGCAGCGCGGCGGCCACGGCGTATACGGCGAGGACCGCGGCGGTGATCAGGAAGGGGGTCGACATGCTGTTCGCGTCGATCAGCCTCACGGTGGTCAGGGCGCTGATGGCGGTGCCGCCCATGCCGGCGCCGAAGACACCAATGGCAAGTCCGCGCCGCTCGGGCGGGAACCAGGCGTTGACGAGGGGCACGCCGACGGCAAAGGCGGTGCCGCCGATGCCGAGGAAGAACCCGCCGACCAGGAGCGCGGCGAGGGAGGAGTGCCCGGCCAGGCCGAGGTAGAGCACCGGCACGATGGTGACCGCGGACACGATCGGGAACATGATCCGGCCGCCGAACCGGTCGGTCAGCGCGCCCACCGGGATGCGGCCCAGGGAGCCGACCACGACCGGCACCGCCACCAGCAGCGACTGCTGAAACGATGTCAGGTCGAGGCTGTCCTTGAACCGGGGGCCGAGCGGGCTGAGCAGCGCCCACGCCCAGAAGTTCACGGCGAAACCGACAGTGGCCAGGGCCAGCATCAGCCACGCCTGGCCGGACACCGACGTACCTGACGGTGAGCTGCCGCTCTTCGACTTCAACGGCTGGACCATGTTGTCCGTCCCTTTCCTCTGCATGGTGGTACTGCGCCACCCGGATCGCACGGCACCGCGGGCCTCTTGCCTGCGGAACTGCATCCCGTCACCACTGTCCGTGTCAGGACTCACCAGAGGCATGGGCCATCAGTCCCTACCGGCGGACAGACGGTCCCGGGGTGCAGACCCGGCCGTCCCCCCACACTCCCCCGTGTGCTGCCTTGCCGGCACTTGCTCCCGCGAAACGACGGCTGCGATCGGCCGTCCTGCACAGCGAGGGGGTAGGGCCGGTCGGCCCTACCCCCTCGCTGCTCGCGCAGGGACGATGAACCGATGTTCAAGAAAGACGCCTTTCGCGCACTCGACCGGCCGGAGAGCCTGCGCCTGCTCGCCAAGGCACCGGTCGGCCGTGTGGTCTACACCAGGCAGGCGCTGCCCGCTGTCCTCCCCATCAACTTCTCGCTGGACACCGACGCCTCCGTGCTACTGCGCACCTCACCGGACTCGGACCTCGTACGCGCCATCGACGGCGTCGTGGTCGCTTTCGAGGCGGACGAGTTCGACGCGGCAACCCGGTCCGGCTGGAGTGTGGTCGTCACCGGCCAGGCCACAGTGGTGACCGACCCTGCCGAGCACGAGCGGCTGTCGCAGGCCGGCCCCACGTCCTGGATGCCGCTGCGGGAGGTCGTGTTCGTGCGGATCGAATCCGAGATGGTCACCGGCCGGGAGCTCAACGGAGCGCGCGGCAATCCGTGAGGCGCGGCAGAGCGGACCACCGGGCTAGGAGCCGGCCGCTCGGGCAGGGGGAGAGCGACGGCGCGGAGTCAGTCCGTCGGCCCTGTGCCCGTGTGGAAGGCTCTCGGTTCCGGCCCCGTGACGGAACCGGCTGCGGGGTTCGCGCAGGCGCGCGGCGTGCGGCCGCCGTCCGGGCCGTACCCGAAGCGGATCAGCAGCTGCGGGCAGCACAGGCGCCTTGAGCCGGCCATCGCCGTCCGCAAGTCCGGCCATTCCATGGCCTGGTGAAGCATCGAGGTCCGCACCCCGTGCACGGTCGCCGTGAGCAGCGCGCGCTGCAGCGCCTGCCCCGCCCGCAGCCAGTCCTCCCGCCGGTCGTAGGGCGTCCACAGCAGGGCCACCTGGGCATGGCGTTCGAAGCGCAGGGCGGGCAGCCGCGGTGCGGGCAGCGGGCCGGTGAAATCCCGCACCGGTATCCGCCCGGAGGCGTCCTGCGGGCCCAGTGCGGTGATCGGAATGCCGTAGGAGGTGTCCGCTCCTGGGGCTGTGATCCAGGAGCGCGTCTCGGCCATGCGGCCCGGGTGGTCGGCGTTGCGGGCCTCGGCCGCCTGGGTCAGGCGCAGCAGGCGCCGGGTCCCCGGGATGTCGGGGACCTCCAGGTGCGCGCCCTCGGCACGCGCGGAGCTGATCATCTCGGTCACGATCGTTTCCGGCACCGGGCGGCCGGTGAAGGGCATCCTGCTCGTGTGACGGCGCTCGACGGCCTCGTACAGATCTCGCAAGGGCGAGTGCCAGTCGGCCGTGGCGGGTCCGGTCAGTTGTACGGTGGCCAGCAGAGCGGGATCGTCCGCGGCGGGCAGTAGCCGTACGCCGGCATCCCAGCCGAGGTAGGCTGCGGCCACCCGGAGATTGAAGATGGCCGCGCCCGCCGACAGATGCTGGGCGCGATGCTGGGGATCGGCCAACGGCAGCTGCCGCCCTCGCTCGGCGCGGACCTCGATCGACCGGCTGTCCGGGTCCAGACCGAACCGCCAGGGCTGTGTGTTGTGCATCGACGGCGCTGCCACCGCCGCGGACAGCAGGGCATGAATGGCTGTGGCGTCGACTTCCCGGGTCACCATGGTGGCTCCTCTGCAAAGCTCTTCCCCGTTCCGTCAATGCTGCGCTGCCGTCCCACTGGGGAGGAGGGTTGATCGGCCCCCTCCTGTGGGCCATCTGGCCTCGTTCGGCGGGGATCGACGACACGGAAGTGGCCGCGACGGACACAACGGTGCGCATCATCCAGGGGTGGCCTCCTTTCCTTTCCTTACTGTCTTGGGTGGTCGACCGCAGCAATGACCGAGCCGTCGCCGCCCGGCTTCGGACACCCAGCCACTCCACGGAGAAGGCCCCCGCGGGCGACGGTCCTCGATCTGTGCGGGCCACGGTCGCCCGCCGGGCCGGTGGGGGTGATGGCCGCTGGGCACCTGATAGGACCGGGCGCCGGCGCAGAAGAAGGGTGGGCCGTGTGTCCGCCCGTAGCGGGCGGACAGGCGACCGAGAGCCGTCACGGCCGCTGGCAGGAGCGACTCCACGGTGGCTGCGTCCGGCAGGACTTGGGTGCGCATGATGCCTCCTCATTTCTTCGTGGCCGCGGGTCATGTGGCGGGCAAGGCGGTGGCCAGGAGGACGATGCCGAGGGAGCCGACGAGGGAGAGGACCGCCAGGGCTCGGGCCAGGTCGGCGCGGCCTTTGGCGTGGGCGAAGCCGTGGCCGGCCGCGGCGAGCATCACCAGGGCGAACAGGGCGAGTTTGGTTGCCAGGGTGCGGCCGTAACCGGGTTCGGCGAGTGAGGCCCAGGTGACGCCCTTGTGCCCGGCCATGGCCCAGCCGGTGGCCAGCTGCACCGGCAGGAAGACCGTGCCGGTGAGCATCCCGAATCGGCGGCCCGCCGCGGCGGTGAAGCGGTCCTTGGTCTCCGGGGCGAGCAGATGGCGGGCCAGTGGCAGGATCACCAGGGACAAGGCCAGTTGGCCGCCGACCCACAGGGCGGCGCCGGTCACGTGTGCGAACCGCACGAGGGACCACACACCGACGGTGTCCATCAGTCGCTCACCTCCACCATGCCGTGTGCACCGGCTTCGGCGTGGCGCATGTCGTAGTCAACGAACGCGTAATGGCCGGCCTCGGGGAACGTCGTCTCGACGAATCCGCCCTGCGCCGTGGCCAGGTCCAGCACCTGCGAGCTGCCCGCCTGACTCGGCTTGAGCAGGTAGGCGCCCTCCTTGTACACGGTGTCGAAGAGGGTGCCGACGATGTGGAAGGCGATGCCGTCGCTGGGGCCTGCGGCGACCACCCAGAAGCGGGCCCGCTCGCCGGCCTTCACCTGCAGGGGACGCTTGGCGTACTGGTTGGCGATGCCGTTGAACACCCAGGCGTCCGGGGTGTTCTGGCGCATCTTGGTCACTTGGGCGGTGCTGCCGGGAGTGCCGAGGTAGAGCTCGGAGGAGACCAGCACGTACTCGTGGTCCACCTTCTTCAGGCCGGGCGAGTCGATGATGACGGCGCCGTACATGCCGTTGCCCATCCTCTGAGTCTTCGCAGGGAATCCCGGTCTTCAGGCCGGGCGGGAATGCGATCCTCGGCCCGGAGGCGCGAAGCGCCGGAGTTCTCTGCGCCTTTGTGGTGACGGTCAGGCTGGGCGCTTCTGGTTGTCGATGTAGTCCTTGACGATGCTCAGTGGTGCGCCGCCGCAGGACCCCGCGAAGTAGGACGGGGACCAGAACACAGGCCCGGTCCCGATCCGGCTGATCCGGCCGGTGTACTCCGCGCGCAGGTAGCGGGAGCTGACCCCTTTGAGGCTGTTGACGAGTTTGGACAGGGCGACCTTCGGCGGGTAGTGCACGAGAAGGTGGACGTGATCGCCTTCGCCGTTGAACTCCCACAGCTCTGCGCCGAAACTCCCGCACACGTCCCGCATGATCGCCTCGCAGCGCGTCAGCATCTCGCTATTGAAGACTTCACGCCGGTACTTCGTGACGAACACCAAGTGGGCGTGAAGGTTGTGGATGACGTGGTTTCCCCGACGGATATCGGGATCCGGTTCCCAGCGTGATGACTACGCCAAATATGCAAATGTAATAGGATTGGGTGAACTCGACCGGAGGGGGCGGGCGTTGAGGTGATCCGTGCGTACAAGTTCCTCATGCGGCCCACCGTCCGTCAGGCTCAGGCACTGTCCGAGATGCTGCGGGATCACTGCTCCCTCTACAACGGGGCCCTGCAGGAACGCCGCGACGCCTACCGGCATGTCTCGAAGACGAGCGTCAGGTACGGGATGCAGTCCGCGCAGCTCAAGGACATCCGGGCATTCGACCCGGAGCGTCAGGGCCGCTGGTCGTTCAGTTCGCAGCAGACGACGCTGCGCCGTCTCGACAAGGCGTTCGCCGCGTTCTTCCGCCGGGTCAAGTCCGGCGACAGTCCGGGCTATCCGCGTTTCCGTGGGGTGACCTGGTTCGACACGGTGGAGTTCCCCAAGGACGGGGACGGCTGCCGATGGGACTCCACCCCGCACGACCCCGTCACCCGCGTCCGCTTCCAGGGCGTCGGCCACGTCAGGGTCAACCAGCACCGCGCCGTGGCCGACCGGGTCAAGACCGTGTCGGTCAAGCGCGAGGGCCGTAAGTGGTTCGTCGTGCTGAGTGCCGAGCAGGACCAGCCCGAACCGCTGCCCGCGACCGGCAGCGTGGTCGGGATCGACCTGGGCATCGCGAACTTCCTCGCCGACTCGAACGGCGAGTTCGTGCCCAGCCCGCGCCACGGCCGCCGGGCCGCCGCGAAGCTCCAGGCGGCGCAGCAGGCACTGTCCCGGTTCCCGCGCCGCAAGGCGAAGGACCGCACCGCCAGCCACCAGCGCGCGGTGGAGAAGGTCGCCCGGCTCCACGGCAAGGTGCGTCGCCAGCGGCTCGACCACGCACACAAGACCGCGCTCGGCCTGGTCCGCGCACACGACTTCATCGCGCACGAAGACCTCAGGATCCGCAACATGAGCAAGGCCCCCGCACCGAAGCCCGACCCCGGCCGGCCGGGCACCTTCCTGCCCAACGGGGCCGCCGCGAAGGCCGGGCTCAACACGTCGATCAACGATGCCGGATGGGGGGTGTTCCTGACGATCCTGCACGCCAAGGCTGAAAGCGCCGGACGGGACGTGATCGCCGTGGACCCCCGCAACACCTCCCGCACCTGCCCCGCATGCGGGCACACCGCGAAGGAGAACCGGCCCACACAGGAGAAATTCCACTGCGTCGCCTGCGGCCACCACGCGCACGCCGACACAGTGGGAGCCACCAACGTTCTACGGGCCGGGCTGGTCCGTCGCAACGCCAACCCGGCATAGCGAGAAGCCCCCGGGGGAGGAGTCACGTGCTGGAGCATCGGTGCGGTGCTGCAGTGGTACAGCCAGGCTCCGGCCTTCTCGGCGCGGAAGCGGTAGACCAGGCGTTTGCCTGGCTGGATGGTGTGCATGGGCTCGTCGGGGGCGAGGGAGCCGGCGTGGAAGTCGATGCCGTGGCCCATGGCCGGATCGTCGTTGACGAGGGTGACCTCGAAGACGTCGCCGACCTTGCCATGGAGGGTGGGGCCGGGTGCGGTGCCGCCGAAGGTCCACATCTGCTGCTTCACGCCCGGGGCCACTTCGACCGTGGTGTGGGCGACGTGCAGTTCGACCTTGTGGACCGTGCCGCCGGGCGCGGGGGCAAGGTCGGCGGTGCGCGGGCGCCAGCTGGAGGAGAAGTCGGCGGAGAGGTCCAGGCCGCCGCTGCCGGCGGCGGCCGACGTGTGTCCCTCGTGTCCGGTGTTGTCCGTTGCCGTGTCGTGCTTCACGACGATGTCCATGGTCATGCCGGCCGCCCGGTGGCCCGGCAGGGTGCACCACGCCTCGCGGTTCCCGGTGACCTGTCCGAGGTCGAGTACGTGGGTGTGGCCCTTGGCGAGCATCGGGGTGGTGGGGCCGTCCGCCACCTTGAGGTCGTGGCGCTGGGCGTCGGTGTTGGTGACCTTCAGCCGCAGGTCGGTGCCCGCGGCGACCTCGATCCGGGCCGGGCGGATGCGCATGTCGGCCAGGGTGACGGCGACCGTGGTGGTGCCGGCGCCTGCCGTCCCGGCGATGGCAGGGCCGTCGGTGTTCCCGCCAGTGTTCGCCACGAACACGGCCAGCACGATCAGTTCGGCCCCTGCGGCGGTGCCCCACAGGACGGGGCGCCGTGCCACACCGGCTTTGTCCGCGTCACGGAGGAGTCCCCGTCCGCTGCGGAGCAGCACGCGCACTGCCAGGGCAAGGAACGTGGCCCCGGCCGCCCCGGCAAGCAGCACACCCGCCGTGCCGACGGGGTCGGGCAGCGGAAGCCCGAGCAGGGCCACGCCAAGGTTGAGGACGGCGAGCCGAGGCATCCAGTACCGCTCCAGCACCGCCCGAAGTGCGGCCCGTTCCTTGGGACCGCTGGCGAGGACGATGGGCAGCAGGTAAGTGAGGGCCCCGATGAGGACCTGCGCGACGAGCCCGACGAGCAGTACCGGGACCAGGGACCCGATGTCGTCCTGTACCTCCGCGAGCGGCCGGACGGCCAGGACCACCAGGTCCGCCACCACGCCGACGCACAGCCATGCCGCAGCGGCGGCCAGCATCCATGCGGCGGCGGCCGAGATCGCGGGTCGTCGGCGCACCGTACGGGCGAACAACTGCACCGCGACGGCGACACCGACCGCGTAGCCGGCGATACCGAGTACGGCGGCGGGGCGCCACTCGGCCGCCAGGCCGGCGACGGCGGCCAGCAGGCCGCCCCCGGTCAGCGCCAGCACCCGGCGCGCCAGCCGGGTGGTGCGCTCGGCCATGCGCACGCCCAGCACGGTGGGCCACAGCATGAACAGCGTGCCCAGCACCGGCAGTCCGATCCAGCCGAGGAGCGTGACGTGCACGTGGGCCAGCTTCAGCCCGCTGTAGTGCTGCGGGCCGGCCTTGTCGGTGGCCAGCAGCCAGCCCAGCACCGCGCCGATGATCAGCGCCGCCGCGGCGGCCTGGTAATAGTCGGCGATCGGCGCGAGCCGGCCGCCCAGCGCCCCCCGGCCCATGCGGACCAGCACCACCAGATGCGCGGTGATGGCGGTGACCAGCAGCATGCACCCGGTGCCGGTCAGGTCCGGAAGGTCGGCCCACACGCCACTGAGGACGCCCACGACCCCGATGTTGACGCCGGCCAGCCGGGCGTTGCTCCACCGCCGTTCGGGCAGCGGGGCGTGGAGCATGGCGACGGCGAAATGCTCGCTCCACACCACGATCGCGGTGGTGGCCGCGCCGAGCAGGAACAGGTGGATGGCCAGCCAGCGGGCCACCGGCGGGGTTTGCTGGGCGCTCGCCGCGAGTAGCGCGAGCGCCACCCATGCCGCGACCAGGGCGTGGGCGATCAGGTGTCGGCTGCGCAGGCCGGATGCCTTGAGCCTGCTGGGCGGGCGGCCACCGCCCACGGCTGGGTCATCGTTCTTGCTGTACACGGTGCTCCTTGCCGCCGGGGGCGGCGGTCGGACCGGGACGAAGAGGCGGTGCCGCATGCGCGCCGCCAGGCAGCAGTGCCGCCAGCTCCCGCTGGTGCGGGAAGGAGCCGGGCACGTAGCCGCACCACGGCTCCTCGGCGTACGGGTCGCCTGTGACGCCGTAAGCGCGAGAGCACGAGCCGCCGCAGACGCGGCGGAACTCGCACGCCCCGCAGCGACCGCCGAGCATGTCGGCGGCCCGCAGGCCGGTGAACAGCGGTGAGGTTCGGTAGATCGACGTCAGCGGCGTCTTGCGCACGCTTCCTGCGCTCAACGGCAGGAAGCCACTGGGGTGCACGGTGCCAGTGTGCGAGACGAAGACGAAGCCGCGGCCCGCGTTGACATCCAGCGGCGGTCGCCGTACCCGGCGCGTGGCGGCATCCAGGCCCAGGTCGGCGGCCCTGTCGGTCAACACCTGGTAGAGCTGCCCGAGTCCGAGTACCGCCGCGTGGTCGTCGCCGCGGCCGGCGAGGACTTGGCGTTGCAGGGCGACGCGGCGGAAGTGGTGGGCCTCGGTGGTCTTGGCGGGCACGGTCAGGCCCACGTCGTAAACGAAGTTGAGGACGTCCTCCACCTCGCCGGGGGTCAGCGCGCCGAGGGTGCGGCCGCGGCCTGTGGGCACCAGGAAGAAGGCGCTCCACAGCATCGCGCCGTGCTCGGCGACGAGGCGGACGATGTCGGGGAGGTCGTGCAGGTTGTGCCGGGCAACCGTCGTGTTGATCTGCACCTTCATGCCGAGGGCGCGGGCGGTGTCCCAGGCGTCCAGGGTCCAGCGGAACACCCCGGGCACGCCGCGGAAGTCGTCGTGCAGTGCGGCGGTGGAACCGTCCAGGCTGAGCGAGAGCCCGGACGCGCCCGCAGCGTGAACGGCCCGCAGCCGCTCCTCGGTGAGCGTCGACGTGCCGGAGGGGGACACGGCCACCCGGACCCCGCTCTCCCTGCCGTAGGCGATGAGTTCGGTCAGGTCGGGGCGCTGGAACGGGTCGCCGCCGGTGATCACGAACAGCGGGGCGGGCTGCCCGAAGGCGGCCACCTGGTCCAGCAGGTCCTTGGCGGCTACGGTGTCCAGCTCTCGCGGATCGCGGTCGGGCACGGCTTCGGCGCGGCAGTGGCGGCAGGCCAGCGGGCAGGCCCGGGTGGACTCCCAGATGACGATGAACGGCCGGTCGGCCGCGTTGTGCCGCTGGCGGCGAATGGCATGGGCGGCTGCGCTCATCGTGCGGTCCTTCCCAGCGCTCTGGGGCTGTGTCCGGCCGCCCTGGAGTCAGGGCAGACGAGGCGGGCGGCTGGACGGTGACCGGGCCGGACGGGGCGTGGCACCCACCGCGAGCGACAGCGGTGGAATCGGCCTTGAGGGCGGTCGACGTGGTCGTGCACGGGATACCTCCGGATCGGTCGCCGTCAGCATCCACCGGCGGCGGTGGTCGGCGCGGCGGCCGATGGTCTTCGCAAACAGGGCCGATGGTCCCTCAGAACGGGAAAGCTGGGCTGTCGGGAAGCCGACGACCTGCCTGAAGGCGCCTGCGAGCGCCCCTGTCCCCCAAGCAGGGCGTGATCAGGACTGGTTCGGGGATCGGGGTGCCAGGGCGTCCGCGGTGACTACCAGCGCGGCTCCCAGGCCGGTCAGTGCGGCGCCCAGACCCGTGACCAGGGTCGTGAGGTGCCATGCCTGGTAGGCGGACATCAGCGAAGCGCGCAGGGACTGGCCCATGAACGCGGTCTGGCGCAGCTTGGCGAGCGTCTCGTCGTCGCCTCCGGCGGCGTGCAGCTCCGCCGTGATCTCGGCGTAGGTGCGACCACCGGTGGCATGGGCGAGGTTGCGCTTAATGAACTGAGCGTAGGCGTGGGCCTCGGGGCCGGTTTCCACCCCGCGGCCGACGTAGGCGGCAAGCTCGGCAGGCAGCCCGCGGTCGGGGAAGGTGATCTTCTGGGCGGCCAGCTCGGCTCGGATTTCCTTCCTGCCGCTGCGTCCGCGTAGCAGCATCACCGGCCCGGCGGCTGCCAGGGCTATACCGACCGTCCCGAGTAGGGTGCCGGCCCGACGGCGGGATCCGTCCATGACGTGTCTTCCTTCTTTCCTCGTGTGCTGCGGGTACGGCGGTGCGTGCGCGCCGGATGGAACAACATCCGTGCGCCGTTTGGAGGTGGGAGTGGCCTTCAAATCAGCGGTGGCTGAGCCTCAGCCGCCAGGCTTCGGGGCCGCGTTCCAGGTACTCCACCGCGAACATGCCGGGGCTGCGTTGTTCGATCTGCGCGAGCAGCGGCAGTGGGTCGTGGTGGGCGATCAGCAGCATCGCGGTGCCCGCCGGCACGGCGTCGAGGGCGCCGAAGACCGTGGCGTGGCGCAGGGCGTGCGGCACCTCCCTCACGTCCAGTTCGGGTTCGGCCGCCTCCTCCGTGCCACCGCAGCCGCACACCCCGCCGCAGCCGCCCGTTTCCTCGATCTGCTCTTGCATGTCCTGTCCCTCCTTGATGTTCTGATCTCGTTGGGCGTCCGCGGCGGGCACGTCACTCGCGAGCCGGTGGTGCATGTCCGCGAGCAGCTCCGCCAGGGAGACTTCGGGCGTCATGGCAAGCAGTGGCAGCACGAGGCCGTTCTCTTTGGCCACGTGTTCTTCGAAGATCACCTGCAGGGCCCGCGCGTCGGCCGCCGCCCCGGGCAGGCTGGGTGCGGCGCGCAGGGCGTCGACGAGCGTGGTGAGGCAGCGGTGTTCGCCGATCAGGCTCTCGATGAGCAGGCGGGCCTCGGGCATGCCGTGAGCTGCGGGGTAGAGCGCGGCTTCCTCGGCTGCGGCGTGCGGCAGCAGCGAGTGGTCGCAGAAGGTGACGAGACCGGCGTGGATCTTCTCAGCGGCGCTCGGGTCGCGGTCCACGGCAGTGAGCAGCATCTTCACGCGTCCGGCCAGTTCCCCGGCCAGTCGGGCGTGGTGCGCCTCCGCGCCTTCGAGGGCCGTGGCGTCCTTAGGGTCCGAGGCGAGGGTGAGCACGCTCATGGTCGTGTCTCCAGCAGGTCGGGCCGGCGCGGCCGGCCGATGCGGGTGGGGATGGCATTCCGGGTGCCGACTCTCGGGGCGGATGCCGCGTCCGGCCGCAGTGAGCGGCCGGACGCTCGACCGAACCGGGCGCCACGCGCCGTACACGCTGTGCCTGCGGCGGCCGGGGACGGGGGAGTGGCCGCCCGGCAGGCACGGAATGCGGTCGTGCAGATGGGCATCTGCGGTTCGATCAGTGCCCAGCATGCATGCCAGGCGCCGCCGACTCCCCCGCCGACCGGACCCCAGCACGGGGACCATTGGTCCCTATTACGACCAGCCAGACAGGGCCGGAAGGCCATCCGGCAGGGACCGCCAGCCCCAGGTGCACCATGGCCTGCGGCTTCTAGCGTTCCCAGCCATGGAGAACGATCAGAACGCACGGCGCCAGGCGTCGCACGCCGGGGAAGGCTGGCCGCTGGCAGCCCGCAGACTGCTGACGCGCCGTGAGGTGTCGGCCGACGGACGCGCCGTGTTCGGCGAGGCCGACGGCAAGTGGGAGGGCTTCTACCGGGACCGGTGGGCCCACGACAAGGTGGTGCGCTCCACACACGGCGTGAACTGTACGGGTTCCTGCTCCTGGATGGTGTACGTCAAGGACGGCATCATCACTTGGGAGCACCAGGCCACCGACTACCCGTCCATCGGCACCGACTGCCCGGAGTACGAGCCCCGCGGTTGCCCGCGGGGCGCCTCCTTCTCCTGGTACACCTACTCCCCCAGCCGGGTCCGCTACCCGTACGTGCGCGGCGCGCTGCTGAAGCTGTGGCGCGAGGCACGCAAGCGCCTCGGAGACCCGGTGGCCGCCTGGGCCGAGATCACCTCCGACCCGGCGAAGGCCCGTGCCTACAAGAAAGCCCGGGGCAAGGGCGGCCTGGTGCGTGCCGACTGGGACGAGGTCAGCGAGCTGATCGCCGCCGCCCACGTGCACACCGTCAAGGCGTACGGCCCCGACCGCGTCGCCGGCTTCTCCCCCATCCCCGCGATGTCGATGGCGTCATTCGCGGCCGGGGCGCGGTTCATGTCGCTGATCGGCGGCACCCTGCTGTCGTTCTACGACTGGTACGCCGACCTGCCGATCGCCTCCCCGCAGGTCTTCGGCGACCAGACCGACGTACCGGAAGCCGCGGACTGGTGGAACGCCGGCTACCTGATCATGTGGGGCTCCAACATCCCCGTCACCCGCACGCCCGACGCGCACTTCCTCACCGAGACCCGCTACAACGGCACCAAGGTCGTCGCGGTCAGCCCCGACTACGCGGACAACGTCAAGCACGCCGACGAGTGGCTCGCCCCGCACCCCGGCACGGACGGGGCGCTGGCGATGGCCATGGGGCATGTGATCCTGCGCGAGTTCCTCGTCGACCGCGAGGTGCCGTACTTCCAGGACTACCTGCGCAAGTTCACCGACGCCCCGTTCCTGGTGACCCTGCGCGAGCACGAGCGCGGTCTCGTCCCGGACGGCTTCCTGACCGCCGCCGACCTCGGACACGGCACCGAACACGCCGAGTCCAAGACCGTTCTCCTCGATGCGGCCACCGGCGAACCCGTCGTGCCGAACGGCTCGCTCGGCTTCCGCTGGGCGAAGGAGGAGCAGGGGCGCTGGAATCTCGAACTCGGCGACGTCGTGCCCGAGTTGAGCCTGCTGGAGCGGGCCGAGGACACGGCCGAGGTCGCGCTGCCCCGCTTCGACGAGGGCGCCACGGAGGGCGGCTCGGTCCTGGTGCGCGGTGTGCCGGTGCGCCGGATCGGCGGCCGCCTCGTCACCACGGTCTTCGACCTGATGCTCGCGCAGTACGGGGTGCGGCGCGACGGTCTTCCGGGCAGCTGGCCGTCGTCGTACGAGGACGCGTCGGAGCCGTACACCCCGGCCTGGCAGGAGACGATCACCTCCGTGCCGGCGGAGCAGGCGGCCCGTATCGCCCGGGAGTTCGCCCGCAACGCGGAGCGCACCAACGGCCGGTCCATGATCGCTCTGGGTGCCGGCACCAACCACTGGTTCCACTCCGACACGATCTACCGGGCCTTCCTGGCGCTGATCACGATGACCGGCTGCCAGGGCGTCAACGGCGGCGGCTGGGCCCACTACGTCGGCCAGGAGAAAGTCCGCCCGGTCACCGGGCAGCAGCACCTGTCGTTCGCTTTCGACTGGCAGCGGCCCACCCGGCACATGGCGGGCACCTCCTACTGGTACCTGAACTCCGACCAGTGGCGCTACGAGGCGTTCGGGCCGGACGAGCTGGCTTCCCCGCTCGGCGAGGGACGGTTCCAGGGCAAGGGGTTCGCCGACTGCCTGGCGCAGGCCGTTCGGCTGGGCTGGACACCAGGCCACCCCGGCTTCAACCGCAACCCCCTCGACCTGACGGAGGAAGCAGCCGCCGCGGGCCGGCCGGTCGCCGAGCACATCGTCGACGAGCTGAAGTCGGGGCGGCTGCGGTTCGCCGCCGAGGACCCCGACGACCCCGCCAACTTCCCGCGCGTGCTCACCGTCTGGCGGGCCAACCTGCTCGGCTCCTCCGGCAAGGGCAACGAGTACTTCCTGCGCCACCTGCTGGGCACGGATGCGGCCGTCCGCTCCCAGGAGACCCCGCCCGAGGCACGACCCAAGGAGGTGGTGTGGCGGGAGGAGGCCCCCGAGGGCAAGCTCGATCTGCTGGTCACCATGGACTTCCGGATGACCTCCACCAGCCTGCTCTCCGACGTCGTCCTGCCGGCTGCCACCTGGTACGAGAAGGACGACCTGTCCAGCACGGACATGCACCCCTTCGTGCACGCCTTCACCCCGGCCATCGCCCCGCCCTGGCAGGCCCGCACCGACTACGACACCTTCCTGACCATCGCCGACAAGTTCAGCGAGCTGGCCGCCGAGCACCTTGGCACCCGTACCGACGTCCTCGCGGTGCCGCTGCTGCACGACACCCCCGACGAACTCGCCCAGCCCGGCGGGGTCGTGCGGGACTGGAAGACCGGCGAGTGCGAGCCGATCCCAGGCAGGACCATGCCGAAGCTGGTCGTCATCGAGCGGGACTACGCCGCGACCGCGCAGAAGATGCGTGCCGTCGGCCCGCTGCTGGACACCCTGGGCACCACCACCAAGGGCGTCACCGTCCACCCGAACCAGGAGCTGGACGAGCTGCGTCACCGCTGCGGGACTGTCCGGGACGGGATCGCCGCCGGGCGGCCCTCGCTGGCCACCGCCTCCGACATGTGCGAGGCGATCCTCGCCCTGTCCGGTACCACCAACGGGCGCCTGGCCACCGAGGGCTTCCGGGAACTGGAGCGGCAGACCGGCAGCGAGGGCCTGGTGGAACTCGCCGCCGAGCGGGAGGCCGAGCGGATCACCTTCGCCGACACCCGCACCCAGCCTCGGGCAGTGATGACCTCCTACGAGTGGTCGGGCTCGGAGACCGGCGGGCGCCGCTACTCCCCGTTCGTCATCAACACCGAGCACAAGAAGCCCTGGCACACCCTCACCGGCCGCCAGCACTTCTTCGTCCAGCACGACTGGATGGCCGAACTCGGCGAGCAACTGCCGGTGTACCGGCCCCCGTTGAACACGCCTCGGCACTACGGTGACGAGCGCCTGCACGAGAACGACCGCGCCGAGGTCACGGTCCGCTACCTGACCCCGCACTCGAAGTGGTCCATCCACTCGAACTACCAGGACAACGCCTACATGCTGGCGCTGTCCCGCGGCGGCCCGGTGATCTGGATGTCCACCGCCGACGCCGAGAAGATCGGTGTGAAGGACAACGAGTGGATCGAGGCGTACAACCGCAACGGCGTCGTCGCCGCCCGCGCCGTGGTCACGCACCGGATGCCCGAGGGCACGGTGTACATGTACCACGCCCAGGACCGCAACGTGAACGTGCCGAAGACCGAGGTCAGCGGCAAGCGTGGCGGCATCCACAACTCGCTCACGCGCCTGCTGCTCAAACCGACGCATCTCGCGGGTGGCTACGCCCAGTTCACCTACGCCTTCAACTACTACGGCCCGACCGGCAATCAGCGCGACGAGGTCACCGTCATCCGCCGCCGCAGCCAGCAAGTGGAGTACTGACATGCGCGTCATGGCACAGATCGCGATGGTGATGAACCTCGACAAGTGCATCGGCTGCCACACCTGCTCGGTCACCTGCAAGCAGACATGGACCAACCGCACCGGCGTCGAGTACGCCTGGTTCAACAACGTCGAGTCCAAGCCCGGCGTCGGCTACCCGCGCCGCTACGAGGACCAGGAGCATTGGAAGGGCGGCTGGATGCTCGACAAGCGCGGCCGACTCGTGCTGCGCTCCGGCGGCCGGATCAAGCGGCTCCTGTCGCTGTTCTCCAATCCCGACCTGCCGTCCATCGAGGACTACTACGAGCCGGTCACCTACGACTACGACAACCTCGTCAGCGCCCCGGCCGGACAGGACATCCCCGTCGCCCGCCCCCGCTCCGTCCTCACCGGCAAGCCCACCGCCATCACCTGGGGCGCCAACTGGGAGGACGGCCTCGGCGGCGCCCCCGAGCACGCCGACGGCGACCCCAACCTCACCGGGGAATGGGCGGAGAAGGTGAAGTTCGAGTTCGAGCAGACCTTCCTCTTCCACCTCCCCCGGCTCTGCGAGCACTGCCTCAACCCGGCCTGTGTGTCGGCCTGTCCGTCGGGCGCGATGTACAAGCGGGTCGAGGACGGCATCGTCCTGGTCGACCAGGACCGCTGCCGCGGCTGGCGGATGTGCGTCACGGCATGCCCGTACAAGAAGGTGTACGTCAACCACGCCACCGGCAAGGCCGAGAAGTGCACTTTCTGCTTCCCGCGCATCGAGGCCGGGCAGCCCACCGTCTGCTCCGAGACCTGCGTGGGCCGGCTGCGCTACCTCGGACTGCTGCTGTACGACGCCGACCGTGTCGGCGAGGCCGCGGCCACACCGGACGAGAAGGACCTGCTGGACGCCCAGCGCGGCGTGTTCCTCGACCCGCGCGACCCCGAAGTCATCGCGGCCGCACGGCAGGCCGGCATCCCCCAGGACTGGCTGGACGCCGCCCGCCGCTCCCCCGTCTATGACCTGGTCATGCGCTACAAGGTGGCGCTGCCGCTGCACCCGGAGTACCGCACGATGCCGATGGTCTGGTACGTGCCGCCGCTCTCCCCCGTCCTCGACGCCGTCGACGCCGCGGGCGGCAATCAGGACGACCCCGACCACGTCTTCGCCGCCGTCACCCGGCTG
This sequence comes from Streptomyces sp. NPDC058086, assembly GCF_042885015.1. Classification (NCBI taxonomy): domain Bacteria; kingdom Bacillati; phylum Actinomycetota; class Actinomycetes; order Kitasatosporales; family Streptomycetaceae; genus Streptomyces; species Streptomyces sp. NPDC058086. The sequence continues at coordinate 35,336 of NZ_JBHVST010000064.1, forward strand.
CGCATTCCGCTGGAATACCTGGCGGAGTTGTTCACCGCCGGGGACACCGATGTCGTCGCCGGGGTGCTGATGAAGCTCACCGCGCTGCGCTCGTACATGCGCGAGCGCACCCTCGGAGAGGCCGGCGACGAGGCCGTGCTGAAGGCCGTGGGCCTCACGACACGCGAGGCGGAGGACCTGCACCGGCTGCTCGCCGTCGCCAAGTACGCCGACCGGTACGTCGTCCCGGCCGCGCACAAGGAGGACGCCGCCGCGCTGACCGCGACGGAGAACCGCTGCCCGGTTGAATCGTCCGGCGACCCGGCGGATGCCGGGGGCCGACGGGTGATGCTCGGCATCCCCACCCTGCGCCGCCGTGCGCCCGAAACTCCCGCCGGAGGCTGTCCGTGAGCCCGCTGCCCGCAACGATTCCCGCCCTCGTCCGCACCCGCGTCCGGGCAGCCGTACGCCGCCCGTCCCCGATCACTCCCGAGGAGGCTGAGGCACGTACCCTGCTGCTGCGGCTGTGCTCGCTCCTGCTGCAGTACCCGGACGCCGAACTCACCACCGCCCGGCCGGTGCTGACCGCCGCCGTCGCGGCCATGCCGCCCTCGCCCGCCGCCGAGCACCTGGCCGCCTTCACCCCCTGGATCGCCGACCAGGAGCCCGAGGCACTGGAGCGGCACTATGTCGAGATGTTCGACCTGCGCCGCAAGAGCAGCCTGTACCTCACCTACTACCTGCACGGGGACACCCGCCGCCGGGGCATGGCCCTGCTCACCCTGAACCAGCGGTACCGGGCAGCGGGCTGGGACACCGACGGGGGTGAACTGCCCGACCACCTGCCGGTCGTCCTGGAGTTCGCCGCTCTGGCGGGCCCCGGTGGCGGCGAGGCACCGCTGCGCCAGCACCGCCGCGGTCTGGAGCTGATCCACCGGGCGCTGACCGACGCCGACTCCCCGTACCGGCATGTCCTGGCCGCGCTGCTCACCCTGCTGCCGCCGCCCACCGAGGCGGACCGCGCGGCGGTGGCTCAGCTCGTCGCCGAGGGCCCGCCGAACGAGGAGGTCGGTCTCGACCCCTACGGGACCTACGGGGACGGGGAGTTCGCGCCTCCGGGCACCTTCGTGCCGCCCGTGCCCGCGCCTCCGACCCGTGTGCCGCCCGCCCCGACCAGCCGTACGGAAGGCCCCCGATGAACGCCCCGCTCTTCCTCTCGGCCGCCGCGTCCGCGAGCGGCGCCGACCTCCTCCTGTGGGTCGCCATCCCCTACATCTGCCTCGCCGTGTTCGTGGTCGGGCACATCTGGCGCTACCGCCAAGACCAGTTCGGCTGGACTTCCCGCACCAGCCAGCTGCTGGAGCACCGCTGGCTGCGCTGGGGCAGCCCGCTGTTCCATCTCGGCGCCTTCATGGTGATCGCTGGGCACGTCGTGGGACTCGCCATTCCCGACTCCTGGACCGAGGCCGCCGGTATCAGCGAGCACGCCTACCACACCACGGCCGTCTGGGCCGGTTCGGTCGCGGGCGTCGCCATGGTCACCGGGCTGGGGATGCTGTGCGCCCGCCGACTGCTGACCCGCCAAATCCGCCTCGGCACCGACCGCAGCGACAAGCTCCTCTTCCCGCTGCTGTCCGCCACAGTCCTGCTCGGGATCACGGCCACGGCCGCCCACAACGTGTTCGGTCCCGGCTACGACTACCGTGCCACCGTCTCCGTCTGGTTCCGCGGCCTGTTCATCCTCCAGCCGCAGCCGGAGGCCATCGCCGGCGCACCGCTGCTGTTCCAGCTGCACGCCCTGACCGCCTGCCTGCTCTTCGCGGCCTGGCCGTTCACCCGGCTGGTGCACGTTTGGAGCGCCCCGGTCGGATACCTTGCCCGGCCCTATCTGGTCTACCGCAGGCGGGCCACACCGGCAGCGGCCCCCACGGCCGCGGGCCGCCCCCGGTCGGCATCCGGCTCCCGCCGAGCCGCATGAGTCACGGACCCGCGCTCGCGCCGGACGCCACAACCGGCCGACGCCCGCACCCCGTCGGCGCAAGCCGCCGAACCGGATGGGTGATGCTCCTGGCCGGAGCCGTGGGCTGGCTGGCCTCCTTCCAGCTCACGGTGGACGACTGGCGGCTGCTCCGCGACCCCGCATACCAACCGCCGTGCAATATCAGCCCCATCGTGAGCTGCGGCAGCGTCATGTCCAGCCCGCAGGGCGGCCTGCTCGGCTTCCCCAACATGCTGCTCGGACTGGGTGCGTTCGCCGCCGTGACCGCCCTGGGTCTCGCCGTCCTCACGGGCGCCCGCCTGCACCGGCGACTGTGGCTCGCGCTGGACGCCGGGGCGCTCGCGGGAGTGGCGTTCGTTCACTGGCTGATCGGGCAGTCGCTCTACGAGCTCAACAGGATCTGCCCCTACTGCGCCGTCGTCTGGGTCGTCACCATCGCTCTGTTCTGGCACCTGACCCTGCACTGCCTGGAACGGGGAATCGTCCCCGCGCCCCGGGGTGTGCTGGAGGTCGCGCGGGACACCCACTGGATGCTCCTCGGAGCCTGGTACGGGGTGATCATGCTGCTCGTCCTCACCCGTTTCTGGCCGTACTGGAGCAGTCTGCTGTAGCCGATCACCGCACTCGACCACGTAGCGGAAGATGCCCAGGCCGCTGCCGTGTTCCTGCCATCGTTCGGCGATGACCGGGCGGATGCCGCGGGCCCGGAGCAGGCGGCGGTACTTGTCGTGGTCGTAGCCACGGTCTGCGAGGAGCGCGTCGGGTCGGTGTCTGGGCCGGCCGACGGCGCCCGCCGCGGCCGGAACCTTGTCCAGCAGGGGCAGCAACTGCGTGACGTCGTTGCGGTTTCCGCCGGTCAGGGACACCGCGAGCAGGATGCCCTGGCCGTCGGTGAGGATGTGGTGCTTGCTGCCCGGTCGTGCGCGCTCGACCGGGCTGGGGCCGCTTTGGGGCCGCGCCGAGCGGCCCGGACGATGGCCGCTGCCAAGGGCTACCCGGTCACTTTCACCATGCCGGAGAGCATGAGCACCGAACGGCGTGCCCTGCTACGCGCCTACGGCGCGGAGCTGATCCTCACCGCGGGTCTCGCCATAGCCTTCCTCCGCCAGCGCCGGTGCGGCATGTGCGACGACCGGCGATCTCGTCATCCCGTGGCGAGTTTCTCCCCACCACGACCGGCGGGAGAAATGGTTTACGGCTCCTTAAAGCCGCCTGCCGTGACGGGCCCACTGGGCCCTTCAATCAGGACGTTCGGCCCCCGCGCCCCACCACCACTCCAAGTTAGGTTCGCCTAAGGAATATCGGTGCAGGCAGAAAGCGAGGCACCAGCATGGCATCGACGAACCATTCGGCCCTGCGGAAGAACATCCCCATTCCCGGCGACGGACTGGACGCCGCCCGTATGCCCGGCCACTGGCTGCTGGCCCGCCTGGGCAAGCGGGTGCTGCGCCCCGGCGGTGTCGAACTGACCCGGTGGATGCTGGACGCCCTGGGCGTGGATCCGGAGGACCGGGTGGTGGAGCTGGCCGCCGGCCTCGGGGCCACCGCCCGGCTGACCCTCGCCCGCCACCCCGCCGCCTACACCGCCGTCGACCGCGACGCCACCGCCGTGGCCGCGCTCAGCGCCCTTGCCACCCCCGGCCCGACCCAGGTGCGCGCCGTACGGTCGGACGCCGCGGACACCGGTTTGCCGGACGGCGACGCCACCGTCGTGTACGGCGAGGCGATGCTGACGATGCAGCCCCGCCCCGGCAAGCGGCGCATCGTACGGGAAGCACGCCGCCTGCTCGACGACTCCACCGGCCGGTACGCCATTCATGAACTGTGCCTGCTGCCCGACGACCTCGACCCGGCCCTCGCCGACCGGATCACCGCGGACCTGCAAGACGCCATCCACGTCGGAGCCCGCCCCCTGACGCCCACCGACTGGAGTGGGCTCCTCGCCGACGAGGGCTTCACCGTCACCGCCCGCAAGACAGCGCCGATGGCGCTGCTCGAACCACGCCGGCTCGTCGGCGACGAAGGGCTGGTCCCAGTCCTGCGCATCGCCGGACGGGTGCTGCGCGACCCGGCCGCACTGCGCCGTGTGATGCACATGCGCCGCGTCTTCCAACGCCACCGCGCCCATCTGGGCGCGATCAGTCTGCTTGCCGTCCCCACCCGGCCCCAGCCCTGAGGAGGTACCCCCAGATGACCGCCACCGTGATCACCGACCTGGCCGCCGAACTGACCGTGCCCGAGGACGGCACCCTCAGCCGCGTCCTGTACCGCGACGACCGCCTGCGCGTGGTCGGATTCGCCTTCGCCGCCGGCCAGGAGCTGACCGAGCACACCTCCGCTCTGCCCGTGGTCATCCAGGTCGTCCAGGGCCGCTTGGACCTCGTCCTGGGCGAGGAGAAGACCGAGGCAACACCCGGGACTTGGATCCACCTGCCCGCACGGCTGCCGCACACCGTGCGCGCCACCGAGCCCACCGTCATGCTGCTGACCATGCTGCCCGCCTCGGAGCCGTCCGGATCGAGGGTGCCTTCCGCAGGATGACCGACGCCCGGTCGTACGTCCCGCCCTGATCAGCGCGCCAGCGCCGCCGCCACCATGGGCGGCAGCACGTCGCACAAGTCGGTGACCTGGACATGGCCGGCGTGGCGCTCGGTGAACTGCGCATGAAGCGGCCGGGCTCGGGTCCGACGACGAACAACTCGGCGCGACGGCCCGTGCGGTCAGCGGCAAGCATGACCAGGTCCTTGAACGTCTGCCGCTTGCGCATGGCGTCCGCGCCGCGCCACCGCGCAAGTTTGAACTCCGCCACACGCCGGTCCGTCTCCAGGTCGAACGGCCGGTGCGGGTCGTTGCCGGCGGCCAGCGAAGGACGTACGGCGATCTCCTCGCCGTCCTCCAGGAGATGCGGCAACGCCAGCACGATCCCGGCCGCGTGGATGAGGTCGTTCAGCCGGCCCTGTGAGACGACGACCGTGTACGGGGAACGGCCCGTAGTCCCGCCGACCGGCGTACGCGCCGCGGCACGCGCGCGTGGTTCACGCATGAACGCACGCGCGCGTGGTTGTATCCCCGCCACACCGCCAATGATCACGGATCGTCGGTTCCGTCAGGACTGCATCCGCACTCCGGAGCGTCTCGCTCCCGCCCGGCAAACCGCCACGGCGCCTGATCATGCGATCTCCAGGACATCCCATACGGGGCGGCGGGGCGTGGCCGGGCCTCGCGGACCGTAGCCCAGCCGCAGCACCATTTGCACCTGGCCGGTGCCCAGTCCCGGGTCGCGGGCAAGCAGGCGCAGCTCTCGGTCCTCCAGGGCGTGGGAGGTCAGAGAGGTGGCCAGGTCGGCCAGGGTGGCCTCCAGCAGGACTCGTTCGAGTGCCTGCCCGGCCCGCAGCCAGTCGGCGGGGCCGTCGCTGAAGGTGCTGAGCAGGGCCAAGTGCGGGGTGTGCTCAAAGGTGGTGGTGCCGCGGTCGGCTACCGGCCGGCGCCCGGTGAAGTCCCGTACGGGAGCCTTGCCGTCGCGTTTGCGCGGCCCGAAGGCGTATTCGGGGACGCCGTCGACGGCGGTGTCCGCCTCGGGACCGAGCCGGGTCCAGCGCACCAGGTCCTCATTGGCCTCTGTGCCCATGATGTCGCGGCTTTCGGCGTCACGGACGAGGTCGAGTACGGTCTCGGCATGCCACAGGCCGGGGAAGAGCAGCTCGGCCCCTTCCCGCGTGGCAGCATCCTGCAAGGTGGCCCGCACGTCTTCGGGTACGTCCTTCTCGGCGAAGGGGTAGCGGCTGGTGTGCCGCTCCCGGATCACCGGGTGCAGCCGGGCCAGGTCGTCGTCCCGGAAGCGCCCCGTGGGGTCGGCCAGGTGCACGGCGGCGAGCAGCAGCCCATCCTGCGGTTCGGGCAGCAGTCGTGTCTCGGGGACGAGGTCTGCGTGCGCGGCGGCGACACGCAGGTTGAACAGCGCGGCTCCGCAGCCGATGTGCAACGCCCGGTTGTCGGGATCCGAGTGGGGCATGGCCCGCTCCAGGTCGGCATACAGCAACGCGAGACGCTCGCCGCTCAGGAAGCGGAAGCGCCACGGCTGCGCGTTGTGCATGGACGGGGCCGCCGTGGCCTCGGCCACCAGCTTCGCCACCGTCTTCTCATCGAGTCGCGATGCCATGGCATCCTCCTCACCTGCTCCCGATGCGACAGGGTCCCAGCCGTCGGGTACCCAGTCGAGCGGATTGCCGTACGTGTCGGCGCCGCGACAAGCCGCTTACACCTCCGCTCGCCGGGCGGCCCGGGATTCCGCCGCACGTCGCGGTTGCGCCCTACCTCCAGACACCACGACAGAACGCGCCCCGCAAGGACCCCATCGTCCCCCGTCAGGGGCCGGTCGGCCCTCTTGCACGCGGTCCTTCGGAGTGATCATCGAGTCAGGCGCGGGCGTCGGGATCGGCATCCGCGAGGGGCCCCCATCCCCACCGGAACGGCGCCCGCGCCAGACCTCGGCCCCGGTTCGAAGTTCCGTGGCCGTGCGTGATCCCCCTTCCATCCCGAAACTCCGGGGACGGACGTGCGGTGGGGGTGACCCTCTTGCGGGGACCTTCGGCTCCTGCTCCACGGCCTGTCGCCTTCCTACTGTGGGTGTGAGAAAGGGGTGTGTGATGGCCGAACTGCCCGTCCTGGACAGCACCTCCGAGGCGCCGCCCCGTGCGGCCGGAGCGCTGACTCGTGGCCGACTGCTCGCCGGTGGTCTGCTTGCCCTGGCAGCCTTGCTCATGGTCAACACGCTGCTCGGTCCCGTCGGGTCCGCCGTGATCGATTACCCGATCCCTGACGACGGGGCGCTCATGAGTCAACTCCTGGCGCTGGACGTCTTCGCCATCGCGGTCGTTGCTCCCCTCACCGTGTGCGCCGCCGTCCTCGTGCTGCGCCGGCACCCACTGGGCGGCATGCTGGCCCTCGCACCAGCCGTATACGCGGCGTACATGGCTCCGCAGTACGTCCTGGGACCGCAGTACCTGCGCTACGACGGCAACAGCGCGGCGTTCTTCCCGCTGCACCTCGCCCTGTTCGTACTCGGCTGGACGACGGCCGTGCTCGCCTGGCAGTCGATGGACCCGGCGGCCTGGGTGCCGCCCGGCAGCCGACGGGAGCGGATCGTCGGCGGCATGCTGATCCCACTCCTCACTGTCGCGACTTTCGCGCGCTATATACCAGCTCTCCTCGACACTGCCGGATCGCACCCCTCGGCCGCGGACTACCAAGAGGGCCCCGGCTACTTCTGGACAATCGCGCTGCTCGACCTCGGCGTGGGCTTGCCCGCCGCCATCGCCGCAGCAGTTGGTGTGCGTCGCGGAGCCGCGTGGGCCCGGAAGACAGCTCTGGCGTTGTCGGGATGGCTGGCGCTGGTCGGCCCGGCCGTCGGAGCCATGGCGGTCACTGCCTGTCTGCGGCACCTCCCCGACGCCTCCGTCGGGCAGGCTGCGGCGATGTCGGTGCTCGGCCTGCTCTTCACGGCATTGGCGCTCAACCTGTTCGCCACGCTACGACCGCCCCTTCCACGGCCGGTGAACGTGACAGCACCATGATCCGAAACACGAACGCCCTGCTCCCGGACGCAGTGACAGCTGCCGCCTGGTCCGTCACCGTGCGCCCGAGGCTGCTGCGATGGGTGCCACCGACGAGGTACTGCGCATGACCTACCCGGGCGCCGAGATCGTCCCCGATGGAAAGCACGGCGCAACGATGGCGGTGACCATCGACGCACCCGTGGCCCAGGTCTGGCCCTGGCTGGTGCAGATGGGCCGCGACCGCGTCGGCTGGTACAGCTGGGACCGCCTCGACAACGCTGGACGCCCCAGCGCCGACCGCATCCACCCGGAGTGCCAGGGCATCGCGCTCGGCATTCACCTCGCCTCGACGCCGAGCGGCAGTACCTGCTTCGAGGTCGCGGCCCTGGAGCCGCAGCGCTTCCTGGGGCTGAGGGCCTCGCTGGACCTGCGGGGGCGTTCCTTCGCCCCCGCTACGGACAGGCCCCGGTACTACAGCGAGTCGCTGTGGGGATTCCTGCTCAGCGAGCCCGCACCCGACCGTACCCGCCTCGTCGTCAGCGGATACGCAGCGGCACGCCCGGCAGTTCCGCCGCCTGAAGCAGCGGGCGAGGACGAACGCGCCGCCGTGGCACGGCGCTGAGAGAGCAGTGCCGTATGCCCCGTCAGCCGACGCCGTGCGCGCGGCGGTAGCGGTCGACTCCCGCACCACCTCCGAAACCCATTCCGCGGCTGTGCACCGCCTGACGGACGTCGACGCGGTGGCAGGAGACTGTGGGCGGGGAACGCCAGCCGTGTCCGCCCCGCCGAATAGTCACGCCGGATCGTCTGTCCACGCCGCTGGGGCGAGGGGATCAGAGGTCTTGCGGGTCAACTGGTGCCCCGTGCCGTGTACCGTCGATGCCCGCTCTGCTCTGCACGATGATCTCCTGGACGTGCCGCTCGATCTGCTGCGGGTCCAGGCCCAGCGCCTTTCCTATGTGGACCGACCACACCTCGGAGCGCAGGTTGGTCTCGAAGTCCAGATCTGCCCGTACGTTCTCTCGTGCCGCCTGACGGTTCTGGCTGACCATGACGAACGTGGACAGGAAGATGGCCTCCAGGCTGACGATCATGGTGAGCAGCCCGAAGGGATACGGATCGAAGATCCCCGCCTTCCCGAGCAGGCCCTCGTTCAGCGCGATCCATATCGCGAACCAGACGGCGTGAAGATAGACGAACCCCATCGTCCCCGCGAACGAGGTGATCGCATCGGCGACCCGGTCCTGCGAGCTACGCATCCGGGCGAACTGGACCCGCTCGTGGGGAAGGCGGACGATGGGTTGCCCGGGGGGCTGCCCGTCCGGGTGCGAGGGGCCGCTGTGGTTGTCGAATTCCGACTTCATTCCGTCCATCCTGCTCGACCGGCGCCGGCCGCCTGCGGCCAGGTCGTGCTCTGGCACAGGGAAGGCGATCTCCGGGGCGGCCGGCGCGGGGGTGGATCCCGGGGTTGTCTTTGTTTGTCGGTTGCCGGAACCCCGCTTATGCCGTGCAGGACGTCCGAACACGCCGCTGGGCGTCCGAGTGTGACGACGCGGCGGTAAGGCCGCCGATCCGGATACCGGACTCGGTCGGCGGCCGCCCCGCCGCGTCTCGGTCTTCTTCTGTCAGATCTGTCAGATCCGAGGGAGGCGTGCGGCGACGTACTCGGTGAGGTCGAGCAGTCGGTTGGTGTAGCCCCACTCGTTGTCGTACCAGCCGAAGACCTTGACCAGTTCGCCGTGCGCCTGGGTCAGCGGGGCGTCCAGGACACACGAGGCAGGGTCACCGACAACGTCGCGGGAGACGATCGGGGCGTCGGACACTCGCAGGACGCCCTTCAGCGGACCGTCCGCGGCCTCCCGGAACGCCGCGTTGACCTCGTCGGCGGTCACGGGCCGCTCCAGGATCACGCTCAGGTCGGTCAGCGAGCCGTCCTCGACGGGGACCCGGACGGCGGTACCGTCCAGCGTGCCGGCCAGCTCCGGCAGGACCGGGCCGACGGCCCGCGCGGCGCCGGTGGACATGGGGATGATGTTCACGGCGGCGCTGCGGCCGCGGCGCAAGTCTTTGTGCGGGCCGTCGAGGACGACTTGGTCATTGGTGTAGCCGTGGATGGTGGTCATCAGGCCCTTGACGAGGCCGAAGTGCTCGTCAAGCACCTTCACCATGGGCGCCACGCAGTTCGTGGTGCACGAGGCGTTGGAGACCACGTGATCGCTCTCCGGGTGTACGTGCCTTCGTTGACACCCATCACGACGGTGGCGTCCACGCCCTGGCCCGGCACCGACAGCAGCACCTTGCGGGCACTGGCCTTCAGGTGCAGGCCGGCCTGCTCACGGGTGCGGAAGCGGCCGGTCGACTCGGTCACGACGTCCACGCCGAGATCGCCCCAGGGCAGGGCGGCCGGGTCCCGCCCGGCGGTCACGACGATGCGGCGGCCGTCGACCGTGAGGGAGGTGTCGTCGTGCTCGACGGTGCGGTGCAGTCGGCCATACGTCGAGTCATACTCCAGCAGATGCGCCAGGGCCGCCGGGGAAGTGATGTCGTTGACCGCTACAACCTAGACCGGCGTTCCGGCTGCCGTCTCCGCACGCTGCAGCACGCACCGCAGGTAGTTGCGCCCGATGCGGCCGAAGCCGTTGATGCCCACACGCACGTTCATGTCCGTCATCCTCCCGATGCGTGCCACCCGTGTCCGGGATGCGCTGCCAGCCTGGTGGCCGGGGCGGGTATCCAGCTTGGGCCGCAAGGGGGTCAGGTGAGGGACGTTCGGCCCAGCGGGCTTCGTGTGTGGGGCAGGCTCAGTGCCCTTCCTGCTTGAGCCGGCCCTGAGCCTGCGTGGCGATGACCGCGGCCTGGATGCGCCGCTCCACACCGAGCTTGGCCAGCAGCCGGGATATGTGGTTCTTCACCGTCTTCTCCGCGAGGAAGAGGCGCTGGCCGATCTGGCGGTTGGTCAGGCCCTCGCCGATCAGGGCCAGAATCTCCCGCTCTCGGTCCGTCAGGCCCGGCAAGGCGTCTGGCACCGGCTCCGGCTCTTGGCCCTGGCGCAGGCGGGCCATCAGCTTGGCGGTGGCGCTGGGGTCGAGCAGGGACTGGCCGGCGGCAACCGTGCGCACGGCCGACACCAGGTCCGAGCCCTGGATCTGCTTCAGCACATAGCCCGAGGCACCGGCCATGATCGAGTCGAGCAGCGCCTCCTCGTCGTCGAACGAGGTCAGCATCAGACACGCCAGCTCCGGCAGGTGCGAACGCAGCTCCCGGCATACGGTCACGCCGTCGCCGTCGGGCAGGCGGACGTCGAGCACCGCCACCTGCGGACGTAGCGCGGGGACCCGCACGAGGGCCTGCTCCACGGTGCCCGCCTCGCCGACCACGGTGATGTCCGGCTCGTCGCTCAGCAGGTCGTGCACCCCGCGCCGTACCACCTCGTGGTCGTCCAGCAGGAAGACCCGGATCGGGTTGTCGGGTCCGGGTCGCTCGCCGTCCGCCATCGGATGCTCCTCGTTCTGCGCCGTCTGATGCCTGCACCGGAATGCGCCCACTGGGCGGACCGGTCCTTGCCTAGCGAAGATCTTGCGCGATCCAGGACCAAAGGGCCAGGGCCGGTTGGCCCTACTGCCGTGGCGGCGCTGTCCTTCCCACGGCGTACCCGGTCGGGTCGCGTACCCGGTGTCGACCGCTGTTGGACGAGGACCTGGTCGATGTCCTGAACGTGGCCGGTGAGAGCTTCAGGCCCCAGCGGACGGCGGCCTGGACAGCGCCGACCCGACGGTCGTATGCGCCTGGCGGCGGGTCGGCCCAGCGGGCCGGGACGCAGTCGGAAGCGGAGTGGGACCGCGACGAGGGGCAGGTTTCCGCGCGATTCAGGGCCGAGCGACGCCGCCCGCAAGGCCGTTCAGTACCTGCCGTCGGACCGGGGCTCGTTCAACGCTGGAAACGCATCGCATCGACAGTTCTGAGGAGCATCTGATGAAGGCAGCAGTCGTCCGGTCCTTCGGCCAGCCGCTGGTGATCGAGGAGCGGCCCGATCCGGAGCCCGGCGCCAGCCAGGTCCGCATCCGCCTCGAGGCGTCCGGACTGTGCCACACCGACATCCACGCCGCGCACGGCGACTGGCCGGTCAAGCCGACCCCGCCGTTCGTCCCCGGCCACGAGGGCGTCGGCATCGTCGAGGCTCTCGGGGAGGGGGTGGCCCACTTGGAGGTCGGGCAGCGGGTGGCTGTGCCCTGGCTGGGCTGGGCCTGCGGGCGGTGCGAGCACTGCCCGAGCCGCGCTTGGTCGCGTAGCGGGCGTCTCGGTGCTGCATGTCATCGCCGTCTGCCAGATCCGCGACGGCGGATGCGGACAGGAGTACTACCTGCGCAAGATTGCCGAGGGCAAGACACCAGCGGAGTCTCGCCGGGCCCTCAAACGCCGTCTGTCCAACGTGGTCTACCGGATCATGAAACGGGATCTGCGGGACCACCTCACTCAGGCCGCTTGACACACAGAGGCGCTATTAGGAAGGGGTGCCGTAGACGAGCGGCGAGCCAAATGACATCGGGGAAGGAGCTGGCGACCGGATGCGGGCCTATTCGGTGTGGAGCGCGTGGCCGTTCACGCCGTACTCACAGCGGCCACTCGTGGCCCTTCTCCTCCCGTCGGGACGGAGGCCGAGGCCGGATACGCTGGCGGGGTGATCGAGAATCTTCCTCCCTGTCCGAAGTGCTCGTGTGAGTACACCTACGAGATGAACGCCCTGGTGGTGTGCCCGGAGTGCGGCCATGAATGGGTGCCCGCGGAGGGTGGCACGGATTCCGGCGCCCCCGCGGAGCGGGTCGTCAAGGATGCCGTCGGCAATGTGCTGCAGGACGGCGACTCCGTGGTCGTGGTGAAGGCGCTCAAGGTCAAGGGCAGCCCTTCGGGGATCAAGGCCGGCACGAAGGTGCGCAGCATCCGACTGGTCGACGGAGTCGACGGACACGACATCGACTGCAAGATCGACGGTTTCGGGGCGATGCAGCTGAAGTCGAGCGTGGTCAAGAAGGGCTGACCAGCCCGCCCCAGCCGTCGGGGCGGCCCGGCAGCAGCCTGATGCTTAATTGCAAAATTTCGCAATTGGTTAGATGCTTTCATGACTATGCCTGCAGGTAGCCGCGGGCACATCCTTCACTTGCCCCGGGTGGGGCGCTGTCGGGGAGGTCGAGGAGTCGTGTCCGTTCCGCTGTACCAGGCCAAGGCCGAGTTCTTCCGGATGCTGGGGCATCCCGTACGGATACGGGTGCTGGAACTGCTGCAGGACGGGCCGATGCCGGTACGTGAGCTGCTCGCCGAGATCGAAGTGGAGCCCGCCAGCCTGTCGCAGCAGCTGGCGGTGTTGCGCCGCTCGGGCATCGTCACCTCCAGGCGCGAAGGCTCGACGGTGGTCTACGCACTGGCCAGCGGGGATGTCGCCGACCTGATGGGGACCGCGCGCCGGATCCTGACCGAGATGCTGGCAGGGAAGAACGAGCTGCTGGCAGAGCTGCGGGAAGCCCCGGTCGCCGCGCGATGAGACTCTCGTTCGGCCGGGTCGGGGCCCGGCTCACCGCGCTGCTGCCGGGCCGTACGGATCTGGCGGAGATACGCCGCGACCCGCGCCGCGACCTGCTGGCCGGCCTCACGGTGGCGATCGTCGCGCTGCCGCTCGCACTCGGATTCGGCGTCTCCTCCGGGCTGGGCGCGGAGGCGGGACTGGCGACCGCGGTCATCGCCGGCGCGATGGCCGCGGTCTTCGGCGGATCGAATCTGCAGGTGTCCGGGCCAACCGGTGCCATGACGGTCGTGCTGGTGCCGATCGTCGCCGAGCACGGACCGTCCGGGGTGCTCACCGTCGGGCTGCTGGCGGGCGTCATGCTCATCGCGCTCGCCCTGCTCCGGGCCGGGAAGTACATGCAATACGTGCCCGCGCCCGTCGTGGAGGGCTTCACGCTCGGCATCGCCTGCGTGATCGGACTGCAGCAGATCCCGAATGCCCTCGGGGTGCCCAAGCCGGAGGGCGACCGCGTCCTCGTGGTGACCTGGCGCGCCCTGGAGGCGTTCACGAAGAACCCGAACTGGACCGCCGTCGCCTTCGCCCTGGCAGTCGCCGCCGTCATGCTCGTCGGCGCCCGCTGGCGGCCCACGATCCCCTTCTCCATCCTCGCGGTGATCGCGGCCACCGCCGTCGCCCAGGTAGCTGGCCTGGGCGCGGCGAAGCCGATCGGTGACCTGCCGTCCGGCCTGCCCGCGCCTTCCCTGTCGTTCCTGGACCCTGGTGTGCTCGGCTCGCTGCTCGCTCCGGCGGTCGCGGTGGCGGCGCTGGCCGCTCTGGAGTCGCTGCTGTCGGCTTCGGTCGCCGATGGCATGACGGTCGGCCAGAAGCACGACCCGGACCGCGAGCTGTTCGGCCAAGGTCTGGCCAACATCGCCGCCCCGCTGTTCGGTGGCGTGCCCGCGACCGGTGCGATCGCCCGTACCGCGGTCAACGTCCGTACCGGGGCGGGGTCCCGGCTGGCGGCCCTCACCCACGCCGCGATCCTCGCGGCGATCGTCTTCGCTGCCGCACCCCTCGTCTCCAGGATCCCGCTCGCCGCGCTCGCGGGCGTGCTGCTAGCCACCGCGATCCGCATGGTCGAGGTCGGCTCGCTCAGGGCGATGGCGAAGGCCACCCGGTCCGACGCGCTGATACTGGTGCTGACCACTGTGGCCACGCTCGTGCTCGACCTCGTGTACGCCGTGATCCTCGGCCTGGTGGTCGCGGGCGCGCTCGCCCTGCGCGCGGTGGCCAAGCAGGCCCGCCTGGATCAGGTGCCTCTGGACCGTGGGGACCACAGCGCGGAGGAGCACGCGCTGCTCGCCGAGCACATCGTGGCGTACCGCATCGACGGGCCGCTGTTCTTCGCCGGCGCCCACCGCTTCCTGCTGGAACTAGCCGAGGTCGCCGACGTACGCGTCGTCATCCTGCGCATGTCCCGGGTCACCACCATCGACGCCACCGGCGCCCTCGTCCTCAAGGACGCGGTCGAGAAACTCCACCGGCGCGGTACCGCCGTCATGAGCTCCGGGATACGCCCCGGCCAACGCCAGGTCCTGGACTCGGTCGGCGCGCTGGAGCTGCTGCGCCTGGAGGGACGCGAGTACGCCACCACGCCCGAGGCGATCCAGGGCGCCCGCACCTACCTGGAGTGCGTCGGCGTCATGCGACCTCTCACCGGCCAGAGGACATGGCCCACCAGCGAGGAAACAGAGGAAACCGTCGGATGAGCACTCCCCCCGCAGCCCTGCGCATGGTCGAGGTCTCCGGTGCCAAGGTCGTGTGGCTGCTGGAGGGCAGTGCGCTGGGACGGCTGGTGTACACGCAGCGTGATCTGACCGTCATCCGGCCCGGCCGGCACACCTGGGAGTACGGCCGCCTGATGGTAGGTACGCCCGCCCCGGTCGACGTGATCACCGATCCTGACGAGGACGCCCACTACCAGCGCACCCTCACCGGCTGGACCCACGGCCTGCACGACACCCTGCTGCGCCTCAACCCCAAGACCGTGAGCGGATTCCGCCTCTCCCCCGCGGAGGCGTGATGAGCACCCCGCTCGAAGCCCTGCCCTACCGGCATGTGCTGACGCTGCCCGCGATGCCGTCCGCGGTCCGGACGGCCCGGGAGACCGCCGAGCAGGCCCTGGTCGAGTGGGGCGTAAGCCCTCGCCATCCCACCGTCGGCCCGGCCCTGCTGATCCTCAGCGAGCTGGTCACCAACAGCGTCCGCCACGCCGCGGAGCTCTCTCCGCAAATGACCGTCATCTACGCGGCGGGGCAGGACTGTCTGGCTTTCGCGGTCCATGACCGCCACCCCTACCAGCCGCCGCTGTACGGCGCGGTCACCGGCACCGGAACGGGTGGCCTGGCCACCGTCATGGAGCTCACCCTCGGCCTGGGCGGCACCGCGGTTGTCCGGAGCGACGCCGACGGCAAGGGCAAGAGCATCTGGATCACCCTCCCTCTCTGAGCCTCCTCCTCTAAACCGACAGGCCGACCGCGCAAGGAAGTTGACGACCATGACCCTCGAGTGGCGCTACACCGCCGAACAGGACCTCGGCATCCTGTCCGTCGCCGGATACCTGGGCCCGGGCGCTGTCCGTCGCTTCACCGGTGCCGTCGGCTGGGTGGTGGGACGCGGAACAGGTCCGGTCATCGTCGACCTGACCGAACTGCGCGGCTGGTCGGCCGAAGGGCAGCTGGCGATCACCCAGGCCGCGCGCCGTCTCACCGAAGCGGGCCGCAGCCTGGAACTGGCCGCGATCCCCGCCGACGGGTCCCTCGTCCCCGACGGGGATGGCCCGCCCATCCCCGTGCACGCCGACCTGGCCGGCGCGCTCGTGGCGCACAGCACACGGCACGGCGAGCCGCCGCAGAGTCGCCAAGAGTGGCGGCCGACGGGGTGGCCGACCGGAGACCAGCCGCGGGCCTGACCCTGCCGGGCTCAGCCGGGGGCGAAGGCGCCATCCCCGTCCCGGACGGGCACGATGGCTCAGATGTCCTCTTCCGTGGCGATGGCCACGTCCTGGACGTAGCCCCTCGTTACCGGCTCCCCGCCCGGGGACACCGGCGGCGACCGCGCGGGTGAGGTCGGCGGTGCCCTCGTAGGCCGCTCTCGCGGCGGCTGCCTCGGCGGACAGCGGTCCCGCGCCCTGGGCGTGCAGGTGGGAGATGAGGCCACCAGCGCCGAGCAGGTCCTCCAGCGCGCAGCGCAGGCTCCCGTCCGGCCATCGCTCGCCCGCAGCGATCAAGGCTATTAGATGATCAATTCCAAGGGGTGCCTACGGAGACGGGAACGAGGGTGTCCAAGATCGTTTTGTGACGAACAACCTGGCCACCCTCGCGACAGCTTTTTATGCGACGACCTGCTGAAGGAGCATCCGGACCTGGCGCCGTGGCGGCCGGCCATGGGGATCGCGCCGCAGCTCACCGACGCCGAACTGGCCACCCTCGCAATGATGCAGGCGATGCTCGGTTTCACCTCCGAGGCCAGGTTGCTCCGACATGCCCGGGCCCACCTGCGACATCTGTTCCCGTACCTGCCGCAGCAGCCCGACTACAACAAGCGGCTGCGCAAGGCCGCTCACCTGCTCCGCCGGGTCACCCGGGTCCTGACCACCAGCACCATGGATCGTGGACTCCACGCCCGTGGAATGCGGCCGCTCGCGGGAGACCGTCAAACGGTCCGACCTGGCAGGTTGGGCTCAGTACGGCTATTGCGCCAGCCACAACCGCTTCTTCTGGGGCCTACGGCTGCACCTGGTGTGCACCGCCTTCGCCGTGACCGGCGCCAAGGCCGGCGAGCGCGAGACCCTGCTGGACCTCCTCGCGGCCGAACCGCACCTTCGAACACGAACTTGCCCAGCAGGGCATCCAGTTGTTGCGGCCAACCCGCAAGGGCGAACGGCAGCGACCCGGCGGTCCCTGTTCAAGCCGTTGCGGCAGATCATCGAGTCCGTCCACGAGACCTTCAAGGGACAGCTCGACCTCGAACAGCACCCCGGGCGCACACCCCGCGGAGTCATCGCCCGCGTCATGCAGCGAATACTCGCGCTGACCGCAGTGATCTGGCACAACGATCACACCGGACAAGCCACGCTCCGCTCGCCCACCTCATATGATCACTGACCCCTTGGAATTGATCATCTAGTGATCTGACCGCATGGGTACGCCGGGAGGACAGCGCTCTCGAAATCCGGATGCGTCAAGATCACTCATCTGCAATAGTCGCGCGCCGTGAACAGTACTGAGCTTGTGTTTCGGCGTGCGGATGACTCTGATGCGGCCGACATTGCCGACGTGTGGCTGCGTTCCTTCACCGCTGCGCTGCCGACCGTGCGCCGCGCGCACGGCGACGACGAGGTGCGGAGCTGGTTTTCCTCCGTGGTCGTGCCGCAGTGCGAGACCTGGGTAGCCGTCGCCGAGGGCTCCGTGATCGGACTCCTGGTACTCGATGGAGAGGAACTCGAACAGCTCTACCTCGATCCGTCCTGGCGCGGCCGGGGTGTAGGCGGCCGGTTCATGGACTTGGCCAAGCAGCAGCGCCCCGATGGACTGGGACTGTGGACGTTCCAGGTCAACGGACCAGCCCAACGGTTCTACGAGCGGCACGGCTTCATCGCAGTCGAGCACACCGACGGACTGCGTAACGAGGAACATGAGCCGGACGTCCGCTACACCTGGCAGCCTCAAGAGTAGGACCCCCGCAGAGAAGATCGGTCACGCGGCCGTCGGCAGGGGGCGTCCGCCCCAGCGGATGCCCTTCTCGCTGCGGATGCGAGCGCGCTCGCGGCGTTCGGCGGCCAAGACGTCACGGTGGCGGACGTTGGCGTTGCGCCAGCGCAGGCAGGCGTGCAGGGCACGGGTTTGCACCGGGTGGTTCGAGTTGGCGATGGTGAACTGCCGCAGCGGCCCGAAGTGGGCCTCGATCGGGTTGGCCCAAAAGTCGGGGTGAAGAACAGCTCGACCCGGATCTTAGCAATTGTTAAGGTCATCACCGCCAATTTCGGGCGGCTCGGCTCTCGTGCGCGGATTCGGCTGGGCCGCTGCCGCACGCGAGGATGGGCCACATGTGTTTGACGAGTGGGTCGATGCGATGCGCCGAGGACGGTCCGGTGCGGCCGTGCTGCTGTACCAGGGAGGCGACGACACGATGAGTACGCCCCTGTACCAACTGAAGGCCGAGTTCTTCAAGACGCTCGGCCACCCGGCGCGCATCCGGGTCCTGGAGCTGCTGAGCGAGCGCGAGCACGCGGTCGCGGAGATGCTGCCCATGGTGGGGATCGAGTCGGCCCACCTGTCGCAGCAGCTCGCGGTGCTGCGCCAGGCGAACCTGGTGGTGACCCGCAAGGAGGGCTCGACCGTGTACTACTCGCTGACGAGCCCGCATATCGCCGAGCTGCTCAGGGTCGCCCGCACCATCCTGTCCGGCGTGCTCGCCGGGCAGGCCGAATTGCTCGCCGATCTGCAGGCCACCCAGACCCAGGCGAAACCGCCGTCGTAACAACGGCGCACAATCGGAGGCTGCCTCCCGGGAGTCGACAGCGCTCTGTGGCGCGGGAGGCTGCCGCTTTACCCCCGAGTGACGTAACTCCGGTCGCAGGTGGCCTGTCAGGCACCTGCGGACAAGTCCTCACCGCGCCAGGGAGGCTTCATGGGCCTGCTGCGCAAGATCCGGTACACCGGGCGGGTGGCAGAGCCCGCTCCGCCGCGCCCGGAGGGCGGCCTGCCGCAGGCGCGGGAGTTCGGCGGCTCGTTGCAGGTGAGGACGCCCGTTCCTGCAACGGCTGCGAGATCGAGATCGCGGCGGCCTTCAACCCGGTGTACGACGCGGAACGGTACGGCGCCCGGCTGGTGGCCTCACCCCGGCATGCGGACGTGGCGCTGGTGACCGGGCCGGTGACGCAGAACATGGCCGAGCCGCTGCGCCGCACGGTCGCCGCGATGCCCGAGCCGCGACTGGTGATGGCGGTCGGCGACTGCGCGATCAACTGCGGGGAGTTCGCGGGCGGCTACGGCGTCGAGGCCGCCGTCTCCGCGTCGTGCCGGTGGATCTTCAAGTGCCCGGGTGTCCGGCGGAGCCTGGCGAGATCGTCGCGGCGCTGCGGAGAGTGACCGGACGGCGGGCCTGATTCCGGCCGCCCTAGTGACGCCCATCGCGGTGGGCGTGGTGGGTGCGCCGACCGGGCTGGTCCTGCCGCACCGGGTGCGCGGCGTAGTGGTGGGTGTGCTGACGGCGGATGTGGGGGTGGCCGGTGGTACGGCGGGTGTGGCCGCACTGGGCGGAAGCCGCTGGCCGGCCGAGATCCCCGGGCTGCTCGCGCTGGCCGGGACACATCTGGCGGTGGACGCGCTGTCCGGACTGTTCATGGCGGTGGCCGGGGCCGTAATGGCGGCGGTGTGGCGGTCTACAGCGTCGGCTACGTGGCCGGCCACGGCGCGCACGGCCTCGGCTCGCGGGGCGCGCAGACAGTGCTCCCGCTGTTCGCGCTGACCCTGCTGCTGGTGCCCGCGGCGGCCTCGGTCTCGACGTTCCTGCTCCTGTGGGAGCTGATGGCGCTCACCTCGCTGCTCCTCGTCCTGGCCGAGCACCGCGCCCGGCCCGCCGTACGGGAGGCCGCGGTCAAGTGCGCGGTGATGACCCAGGGCGTGAGCACCGTCAGGTAGCGGGCGAGGTCAGTGGGGTCCGATACGGGGCTGGCAGGGCTCGTGACGACCACACTCCAACCGGTCCGGGTGCGCGGGTCGAAGGCGTCGGCCTCGTAGGCCACCACCTCCGACAGCGCAGCACGGCCCAGCAACGCGGCCCCGCTGTGCGTATGGATGACGACGTCGCCGTTCGCCTCCACGAGATGGTTGACCGGGCGGATCGCGGGCAGCGCCTGGTGAGAGAACACCACCTGTCCCAGCGGCGCCTCCGCCAGTAACTTCATCGCCTCGTCCCGGCCCAGCCCGACCATGCGAACCCGCGGCGCCGTACCAGCCGTCATGACGACTCCTTCCCGAGCCCCGGCACACGCTCGGCACCGTCCGGCCACAACACCTCGACGCCGATGCCGTGGCTGCGCGCGTAGGCCACCAAATGAGCGGTGGCGTCATGGCCATTGGGCGCGGTGCCGTCCCAGATCGCCACCACCCGGGCACACTCACGCAACAGCCGTTCGTCCGCGCGGATGCAGGCATCCCGGTCCGCCGGGTCGTATTCCAGCAGCCGCACCTGCTGCGACAGCAGCAGCAACTCCCCGGCCGCCAGCCAATCCCGCTCCCGCAGCAGCGCGGGCACCCGGTTCAGTGTGGGCACCACGGCCACCAGCGCCAGCCCAGCCTTCTTCGCGGCCCGCCCGAACGCCACCGGCAGCCCCTGCCCGACCCGGACCAGGCCCGTCCGGCCGGCCTCGGCACACTGGGCCAGCCGCGCGCGAAGCTCCTCCTCCAGCAGCGCCAGGGTCCAGGGCGCAAGATCCGCGTGCCCCACAACAGCGATCAACCTCCGCAGTCCCTTCTCCCCATCCACGCCGGTCACGGCCACTAGCCAACCGAAGAGGTCTTCAGCTGTGGTTCAGGGCAGTGCGCTGGGTGGGAGGCAGGGGTGGCCGCGTGAGAGAAGAACGGCCGCCCGCCAGCTCCTTTGATGCACAGCTTCACTGCTGCACCGGTGTTCCCATAGGGTCGACCGGTCCCAAGGCGAGGCCGGTCGGCCCTGGTCCGTGGGGACCGCGGCCTCTCTGCTTCCTGGTTACTTGTGCGCGTGCTCGCCCAGGTAGAAGAGCAGCCACACGAACCCGGCGAACAGATGGGTGCCGAAGATGTAGAAGCCCGCCCGGATCGCGACACCTCGCTCGATCTGCCACTCCCTGTCCTTGGCCTTCCGCTCCCGCCGCTTGCTTTTCGGCCGCTCGGTCGCCTCAGCTCCATCACTCACAGTGTCGTCTCCCTGCTTCCCGCGATCTCCACGTTGATACGGTCTACGACGGCATGCGGAACCGGACGAGGACCACCTTGCCGCCATGGTCGGCGGCCGGTTCCGCGCTGACGTCGCCGTCGTACTCGGCGGCCAGCTCGGCCACCAGCTGCAGCCCCGCCCCCGTCGCGCCCGGTTCGAGTTCGAAGATGCGGCTCGGCGTCGGCGACACTGACGACCAGCCGCCCCGCCCCGACCGTCATGCCCACGTCCGCGACCAGGGACCGTGGCGCATGCCGCAGTACGTTCACGATCAGCTCACTGACCACCAGCACCACCGCGTCGGCGAACGCGGAGCTCGGCGCGACGCCGACCTCGCCGAAGCGCCCGGTCACCGCCTCACGGGCCTGCCGCACCGCATCCGGCCCGACCGGTACCGAGACGAAGTGGCGTCGCACCTGCGCCGGCACATGCGCTACCGCTGCTGCGGGCAGGCTTCGGCGCCACGGCCGGAACGAGCGTCCGCCCATCACCGCGCCGACTCCGCGACACGCAGCTCGTCCAGCAGCTCCCGTCGGCCCGCCGCCAGTACGGACAGGATCCGGCGCGCCGCGGCCAGCAGCTCGGCCACGTCCCCGCCCGCCAGCTCGTACATCACGGTGGAGCCGGTACGGGTGGCGGTGACGATCCCGGAGCGGCGCAGCACCGCCAGCTGCTGCGAGAGGTTCGACGGCTCGACCTCGATCGCCGTCAGCAGGTCACGCACCGGCTTCGGCCCGTCCTGCAGCAGCTCCAGCACCCTTATCCGCACCGGATGCCCAAGCATCCGGAAGAACTCCGCCTTCGCCTCGTACAGCGGCACCTGCATGCCCATCACTCCTCGTCTGCCCCTGCGGCCTCAACGTCGAGCCCGAGCCCGCAGGCCAGCCGCACCGCGTCGTCCAGCTCGTCCTGAGCCACCGCCACGGCGTACACGTCCTCGGCCGCCACGGCATCCGCCAGCTCGGCACGGGCCGCCCGCACCCGCGCCAACAGCGCCTCGGTGACTGTGTCCACCTCGACCTCCACATCATGCAACTAACCAATTGAAGAACTCTTCAATTGTAGATGCCGCGAAGAACGAAAATCCTGCCGTCCCGCCCGGCTGGTAGCCGAGCCTGAGCGTGTTGAAGGGCGGGGTGAGCAGGCGCAAAACCGTGCCCAGCGACATGTCCGCCGAGCGGTGGGCGCTGCGTAGAAGGCGGCGCACCCCTGGGTATGCGGCGGCCAGGGTCGTCCGAGGCGGTTCTCTCCGTGTGGAAGCGACCGGACCGAAGAGCCCGATCTTGGACCAGGCCGCTTTCCTGCGGTCATTCGAGCGGGAATTTCGCGAGCACCTCGCGGAGCAGGGGCCAGGAGAGATCGGAGTATGAGGTGAACTTCCCCTTGGTGCGGTTGGTCTCGTGGATGTACTCAAATACCTCGCGGGTGAGGTCGGCCCCTACTCCTTCACGTCCTCGCCGACGCCCATGACGATGCGACCGTGGACCGGGGGCGTCGCCTGGTTGTCGTGGCTGCCGCGCAGCACGATCACCGGGCAGTCAGCGTGGACGGCGACGGCCAGGCCGACGGAGCCGAGCAACAGCTCAGCGACGCCGCTGCGGCCGCGGGTGCCCACGACCAGCGCGGAGGCGTTTCGCCTCGCGCACCGCGGCGTACTCCGGCTCCTCGAACGCCACGTCGGCGGCTCACCTTCAGGTCGGGGTGCCGGGCGCGTGCCCGCTGAGCGGCGGCCCCGGCGGCGTCCTGAGCCAACGGCAACGCGGTCGGTTTGCCGATGTCCCGGGCGAGTGCGGCACCCTCATACCGCTCCCACAGACAGGCGTACACCACCCGCAGGGGCACCCCGCGCAGCACGGCCTCGTCGGCCGCCCAGTCGACGGCACGCAGGCTCGGCTCGGAACCGTCCACGCCCACGACCAAGGACTCGCCGAAGGCTCGTTCGACCGCTGCGTTTATGATCTCCCCTCCTTCAGAGAGTGCATTCAGTCGTGCGCGACGACGGCTTCGGGGGAGGTGGCGTGGTGCAGCACTGCGTGCGTGACCGGGCCGATATGGGCACCGATCGGGCTGCGACGCTTCCGGCGACCGACGACGACCAGCGATGCCTCGCGGGAGGCGTCGACGACGTGGTTGGCGGGGCTGCCAGAGCGGGACTCCTCGACGACCTCGACGTCCGGGTACTTCTGCCGCCAGGGGCGCAGCACCTCGGCCAGTGCGGCGGCCTCCTGTCGGCCCAGTTCGGCGTTGAGCTCGGGGTCGGCGGGCAGGCCGTAGGCGAAGTAAGGCGGAAGGTTCCAGCCGTGTACGACCCGCAGCGCGGTGTCGCGGCAGGTGGCCTCCTCGAAGGCGAAAGCGATCACCGCTTCGTCGGGGTGGTCGGTGTCGAGGCCGAGCACGACGGGCCCGTACGCGGTGGCTGCGGACGGGATACCGACGGGGTCCTTCTCGTGCTCGTCAGCGGCCTGCTCGCCGGCCCGCACGAGGACGACGGGGGTCTCCGTCTGCGCGATCACGGACATGCCCACGGACCCGCCGAGGAATCCCCCGATTCCGCTCAGCCCGCGCGAGCCGAGGACCAGCAGCTCAGCGTGGATCGCCGCCTCGACCAACGCATCCGTCGGCCTCCCGGCAATCTGCTCCATGTCGACGTGCACGCCGGGGTGGCGCAGGCGGAGTCCCTCGGCCGTCTCGCGCGGAATCCGCTCGCTCCAGTGCTGCTGCGTCTCGGCGCCCAGGAGCGGGGCCTGCGCCATGGGCTCCGGGACGGGTTCCCAGACGTGCACCAGCCGCAGCGGCAGGCCGCGCAGCTTCGCCTCGCGGGCCGCCCACTCGGCAGCGGCGCGGCTCTCGGGCGAGCCGTCAAGGCACACGGTGACGTTGCGGGACATGTTGTCCACCTCCTGGTCGGGGTTCTGACTCCAGGGTGGCGAAGTGGAGAGACGCGGTGCGGAGCCCGCAGGTCCCCGGTCTGGGACCTATAGGCCCCACTGGCCGAGGTGTCCCCGCCATCGCAGTGCCCGCGGCAGAGCGGTACGTGCGAGCAAAGCGAGGCCGATGGCGAGCGGACCGAGGAACACCAACCCGATCCGCCGATAGTCGTGCGCCCGGAGCTGAACCTCCTCCGAGAACACCTACAGAAGCCAGGGTCCGGTCTACAGGAACAGCGGCACCCGCAGGCCGTTCAGCATCTCGCGGCCGATCAGGGTCCCGGAGGATCATGAGGTCCTTCGGGACAAGGAGGATCATGTCCCGGAGCTCGGTCGGCCGTGCTCCAAGGTGGCGCCGCCTGGCGCCCCGGCTCGGTGCGCTGTTCGGCTATCGGCGCTCGTGGCTGCGGGGCGACATCCTGGCCGGGGTTACGGTGGCCGCGTACCTCGTGCCCCAGGTGATGGCGTACGCGGGCGTGGCCGGCCGGCCGCCGGTCGCAGGACTGTGGGCGATCCTGCCGGCGCTCGCCCTGTACGCCCTGCTGGGCTCCACCTGCCTGCTCTCCGTCGGCCCGGAGTCGACGACCGCGCTGATGACGGCGACGGTGGTCGGGCCGCTCGGCGCCGGAGATCCGGCCCATTGCGCATGACGACGTCGACGACTACCCGCAGGCCCGCTCCATCCCCGGCCTGCTCGTCTACCGCTACGACTCCCCTCTCTTCTTCGCCAACGCCGAGAACTTCCACCGCCGGGCCCTGGCCGCCGTCGACGAACAGAGCGAACCGGTCCGTTGGTTCGTCCTCAACACCGAGGCCAATGTGGAGGTCGACATCACCGCCTTGGCTGCGGTCGACGAACTCCGCCACAAGCTCGCCGGCCGCAGCATCGTCTGCGCTCTCGCCCGCGTGAAGCAGGACCTGCTGGACGACCTGACGGCGTACGGGTTGGCGCACACAGTCGACAGCGAGCGGATCTTCCCGACCCTGCCGACGGCCGTGGCCGCATACAGGAAGTGGTGCCGCGATCAGTAGGCCGCCCGGAGATCCGTCCTCGACAGCGCAACGTTTGCGGGGTGCCTGGCGAGGTGGTTGCTGTCGGCCTGGTCCAGGACGGTTGCGGCGGACAGGGCCAATGGGAGGTCGTCCCGGCGCCGTGCGGCCCTGCAGCAAGGTGTGGTGTGGGGCCGATGTGCCTGAATCGATGGGGCCGTTCGGCCCCTCTTCGCTCAGCGCCGCGAAACAGCGCCGAAACGCGGCCAGGTGCCTGATACACAGAAGATGCCGCCCGATGCGACGCGGCTGTCCTTCCCACCTCATCCCTTGCCCGGGAGGCTTCATGCTGTCCGCAGAATCCGCCGCCATGGTCCGTGCCACCCTCCCCGCCGTGGCCGGAGCGCTCGACGAGATCACGACACGCTTCTACGACGCGATGTTCCGCGACCGGCCGGAACTGCTCGACGGGATGTTCAACCGGGGCAACCAGGCCAGCGGAGCCCAGCGGCGCGCGCTGGCCGGCTCGATCGCCGGGTTCGCGACCGCGCTGCTCGAGGATCCGGACACCCGCCCGGACACGCTGCTGGAGCGGATCGCGCACAAGCACGCCGCGGTCGGGGTCACCGACGATCAGTACACGATCGTGCACAAGTACCTCTTCGGCGCGATAGCCGAGGTCCTCGGCGGCGCGGTCACTCCGGAAGTGGCGGCCGCCTGGGACGAGGTGTACTGGCTGATGGCCGGTGCCCTGATCGGCCGGGAGGCCCGCCTGTACCAGGACGCGGGTGTGGAGCCCGGCAAGGTGTGGCGACAGTGGACGGTCATCGAGCGCCGCACCGAGACCGAGGACGTCGTGTCAATCGTCCTCCGGCCGGCCGACGGCGAACCGGCGCCACCGGCGCGGGCCGGCCAGTACGTGAGCGTGCGGGTCCTGATGGCCGACGGGGTGCACCAGCTGCGCCAGTACAGCCTGTCCTCCGACCCCGGCGGGGATCTGCGGCGGATCACCGTCAAGCGGGTAGCCGGCACAGCCGACGCGCCGGACGGCGAGGTCTCCAACCTGCTGCACGAGCAGGTCCACGAGGGAGACGAACTGACACTCTCCGCTCCCTTCGGCGACGTCTTCCTCGACGACCCGGCCGACGCCACCACTCCGGTCGTCCTCGTCTCCGCCGGCATCGGCGGCACCCCCATGACCAGCATCCTGGCCCACCTCACCGCCATCGGCTCGACCCGCCCGGTGCTGGCCCTGCACGCCGACCGCTCCCCCGCCGACCACGCCCTGCGCACCGAGACGGGCGACCTGGTCGAGCGACTGCCGAACGCCCGCGCGGTCTTCTGGTACGAGCGCCCCGGCCCGGAGGAACCCGACGCCCGCGAGGGCCTGATGAACCTCGACACCATCGAACTGCCCGAGAACGCCACGGTGTTCCTGTGCGGCCCCTTGCCGTTCATGCGCGATGTACGCGGACAGCTGCTGGGCGCCGGGGTTCCGGCACAGCGCATCCGCTACGAGGTCTTCGGACCCGACCTGTGGCTGCCCGGCCCGGCGGCCTGAACGACGCGGGACATCCCACCGCACTGCCAGGAAGGGAACCGGCATGACCAACAATGACACCCAGATCACCGCTCCGACCGTGCTGCTGCGTTCGGATGGCGAGGTGGACGAGGAGACCCTGGAGTACGCCCGCACGAAGATCGACGCCGTCATAGGACGGCCGGGACTTCCCGCCGTCACCGGCGAGGTGCGCATCACAAGAGCATCGGCCCACCACGCGGACCGTCCTTGGTCGGCAACGGCATCCCTGCACGTCGGACGGCGTGAAGTGGTCGTGCTCGCCGAGGAGGCCACCGGCCGCGAGCTCGTAGACCAGCTCCAGGACCGGATGCGCCGGCAAACCGACAAGGCCGCCAGTACCGGACACAACGGCCATCGGGCGGCGGCCCCGCCATGGCGCGACGGCTCCGGCACCCCACGTCCTGTCCAAGGCCGCAGCAGGGGGGCGGACTCTCACCCGGCGTGAGTCCGCGGTGAGTTCAGGCCCGGTCGGTGACGGTCCGCCGGCCGGGCATCTATGCTTCCCCGCGCCCGTACATAGGAGGCCATCTTGCGGGCCGTTCGGACCAGACGGGTGACCAACGGCCCACTGACAGCGAGCAGCACCGACCAGGACGTTGAGCGGGATAGGCAACAGCCGCCCACGCCGCCGAGTCGCCACGCGGTGGGTAGTAGCTGACCGTATCCCGGCAAGCTCACCGCTACGAACAGCCGCTCACCCGGGACCAGTGTCGATCACGTTTTCGGCCTGACCGCCCATGTCGTATCAGGTTGCCCCTGAAGATCAGTTGCCCTGCCCAACGGGTTGTGGTCAGTCGTGTTGTAATGAGTCGGTTTCCCCAGATGGGGCGTCGAGGGCGGCCGGGTCGAAGCCGGCCTCGGTCAGGACGCTGGCGGCCACTCCGCGACCGACCTGGGCAAGGCCGATCAGCAGGTCTTCGCAGCCGATGCACTCGGAGCCGTTGTGCTCGGATCGAGCCCCTGCGATGGCCATGGCTTTGCGAGAGTAGGGCGTCCACGCGACTCGCTCGGCTGCATTAGAGGCGCTCATGCTCAGCCGGGCTTCGACGGACCGGTGCAGTGTCTCTGGCGAGACACCGGCGGCTTGAAGGAGCCGGGTGGCGCCGTTGTCCTGGGTGGTCAGTCCCCAGAGCAAGTGCTGTGCTGCACCGCTGCCTGCTTCCGCGCCGCAAGGCGAAGGCTCCCTCAAGGGCGTCAGCTCCCGTTACCTGCGCGCGGAGTACACCGGCCGGATCAACCGGATCGGCACCGGGTCGGTGTTCTGGTCCCCGTCCTACTTCGCGGGCTCCTGCGGCGGCGCACCACTGAGCATCGTCAAGGACTACATCGACAACCAGAAGCGCCCAGCCTGACCGTCACCGCAAAGGCGCAGTGATCTCCGGCGCTTCGCGCCTCCAGACCGAGGATCGCATTCCCGCCCGGCCTGAAGGCCGGGATTCCCTGCGAAGATTCAGAGGATGGGGCCAACCCGCCCGCCGGACTACCGCTGGCCTTGCAGAACGCGACGATCGTCGCCTCACAGGGCTGCGAGTTCGTCTACCACCGTTCGCGGGCCGCGTCTCACTGAAGGACACCTGCCTCGCACCCCTGGTCTCCTCTTACGCCCCGACCAATCAAATTAGGCTAGTTGTCGATTGCCGTCAAAGAAATGACACATTTCTTGTCGTGGAGACAGTGCTCGCTCGCCCCGGGCCTACGCTGTGCCGGTGACCAGTGTCGATGTCGCCGCCGGACCGACCGCCGAGAGCGGTCCCGAGCCGCGTACCCAGTCCCTGATGCTGACCTTCTTTGGTGCTCACGTGCTGGGGCGGCCCGTCGCCGTGTCGTCGGGGAGCGTGATCGCTGCTCTGGGGAGGTTGGGCAGTACTGAGGAGGCGGTGCGGACCACCTTGAACCGGATGGTCAAACGGGGTCTGCTGGAGCGTCGTCGCCAGGGCCGGAAGACCTACTTCGGGCTGACGCCGCACGCCGTTCAGGTACTGACGGACGGAAGGGACCGTATCTGGCGGACCGGCGCGGTGAACCGGGACTGGGACGGCCGGTGGACGATGGTGGGGTTCTCGCTGCCCGAGGCATGGAGTCGCGAGCGGCATGACCTGCGCTCCCGGCTGATCTGGGCGGGCTTCGGCCCGCTGCAGAACGGCCTGTGGGTGGCCCCGGCGCGCGTCGACGTCCGTGAGATGGTGGCGGGTCTCGGCCTGGAGCCGTATCTGCGGGTGTTCCGGGCAGAGGTGGAGTCGCCGACCGACGTCCGTGAGGTGCTGGAGCAGGCGTTCGATGTGCCGGCCATCGGTGCACGGTACCGGGCGTTCCTGGAGCGCTGGGACCGCACCGACCCGCTTCCTGCAGCGGTCTCCGGCGACGAACTCGCAGGCCAGCTCCTGCTGCACACCGACTGGCTGGACCTGGTGCGACGGGACCCGCATCTGCCCGCCGAGCACCTGCCAGGGGACTGGCCCGCCGCTCAGGCGGAGACAGTCTTCCGTGGCCTGGCCAGCCGCTGGGAACGCCCGGCCGCGCTCGCGGCCGCCCGACTGCTCGACACCCTGACGCTGGACTGATCCGCACCCGGCCCCCGCCCGCCCTCGAGTCCCGTGCATCCACACGCGGACCCGCCTGCCGCATTATTGGTCAGTCTATTGACGGCAGTGAAAAACGAGCCCTACATTCGCAGCGCTCTTCGTTCGCTCCCCCACTCGGTCCCCCCTCGACTCGCGGAGCCGTCGCCATGCCCCGACCCCGTCTTTCGACCCTCGCCGCCGCCTGTGCAACCGCCCTCGCCACTGCCCTGCTGGGGCCGGCGGCCGGCGCCCAGGCCACGACCGCCGATCACTACTCCGGCACGCTGTCCGACGGCGCCACCTGGATCGCGGACAAGCCCGCGCAGTGGAACGGCAGCCTGCTGCTGTTCAGCCACGGCTTCGGACCGACCACCGCTGCCGACGCCCCGTCGACCGCGGGGCGCCAGGCCCTGCTGGACGCCGGCTACGCCCTCGTCGGCTCCTCCTACGACCCGAACGGCTCGATGTGGGCGCTCGACTCTGCCGAGCGGGATCAGTTCGCCGCACTCACCGCCTTCCGCCGCAAGGTCGGCACACCAACCCGGGTCATCTCGGTGGGCCAGTCCATGGGCGGCCTCATCAACGCTCAGATCGCCCGCGACAGCGCGGGCCGCGTCGACGGCTCGCTCGGCCTCTGCGGCCTGGTCGCAGGCGGCGTAGATCTGGACAACTACCAGCTGGACGCCGAGTACACCCTGGCCACGTTCTTCGACCCTGCCGATGTCGACAAGCTCGTGAACCTGGGCAGCCAGACCGACGCCGGCGCCCTCGCCGACCGGCTCACGAAGGCGGTGGAATCGGCGCAGCAGACCCCGGCTGGACGCACCCGGATCGCCCTGGCTGCCGCCTATCTCAACCTGGCCGACTGGGCTCCCGGCCGGCAGCCGCCCGCGCGCGGCGACTTCGCGGGCCAGGAGGAGCAGCAGTACGCATGGCTGGCTCAGGGCCTGCTCGGGTTCATCGTCCCGGCGCGCTGGTCGGTGGAGCAATCCGTCGGCGGCAACACGTCCTGGAACAAGGGCGTCGACTACGCCGGCCTGCTGCGCAAGTCCGACCATGCCAAGCAGGTCGAGGCGCTCTACCGCGACGCCGGGCTCGATCTGCGCACCGACCTGAACCGGCTCACCCTCGGTGCGGACATCGCAGCCGACCCGGCCGCAGTGGCTCATCTGAAGCGGACCTCCACCGCCGGACAGGGCCTGGCCGTGCCGCTGCTGGACATCCACACCACCGCCGACCAGCTGGTGCCCGTCGAGCAGGAATCGGCCTTCGCCGGGCGGGTGCGCAGGGCCGGAGACTCCGCGCTGTTGCGACAGGCCTATGTGGCACGTCAGAGCCACTGCAACTTCACCACCGCCGAAGTGCTCGCCGGGCTGCACGCCGTGGAGCACCGGCTGGACACCGGGTACTGGGACAACTCCGCCACCACCGCCGAACTCCAGCACAGCGCCGACGAATTGGGTCTCGACGGCGCCGCCTTCACCGACTACCGGCCGAATCGTCTGACCGGTACCCGCTGATCCCCAAGCGTCCTCTCCCCGTCCCAAGCTCGCGCGCCTCAGGAGCCCTCCGTGTCAATGACGACCGAATCCTCCGCCAGAACCGCGACCGGCCGCGGCCTGACCACCGGCACCCTGGTCGCCGGTCTCCTCGCCGTCTGCCTCGCCCAGATCGGTCTGGCCATACCGGCCACCCTCAACGGGCTGTTCCAGTCCGACCTGCACCCGGTCGGCTCGCAACTCACCTGGATCTCCGACGCCTTCCTGCTCCCGGTTGCCGTACTGGAGCTGACGTTCGGCCTGCTCGGCGACCTCTTCGGCCGCAAACGGCTGCTGGTCGGCGGCGCTTCGCTGCTGGCCGTGGGCGAGCTGGTCAGCGCCAGTGCCTCCGGCGTCCACCAGCTCTGGGCCGGTCAGGCACTGGCAGGCCTGGGCGCCGCCGCCCTGTTTCCGACATCGCTGGCCATCCTGGCCGCAGGCACCACCTCGCCCGCACAGCGGGCCCGGGTCATCGCGATGTGGGCTGCCCTGCTCTCCACCGGCGGATTCATAGCCCCGCTACTCGGAGGCGTCACCGCCACCTACGGCTCGTGGCGATGGTCCTTCGTCGTGGTCACCGCCATCGCAGCGGCAAGCACCGCCGTCAGCGCCCTGTTCGCCGTCAACTCCAGTGCCCCCGCAGGGCGTTCACTCGACATAGCGGGCCAACTGACCATCGGTCTCGGCCTGTTCTCGCTGCTCTACGCGATCATCCAGGGCCCGACGGACGGCTGGTCCTCGCCCTCGATCGTCATCGCCTTCGTCCTGGCGGCCGTGTTCCTCGCCGTCTTCTTCCTGGCCGAGAAACGCGCCAAGTCCCCGCTCCTTCGCCTGGATCTGTTCCGCAACCGCGCCTTCGCGGTGGCCTCGGTCGTGTCCGTGGTGGGCATGTTCGCCTTTCTGGGCACCGCCTACTCCGTCAGCATCCGGCTCGGCCCAGTGCAGGACCAGGCCCCGATGCGGACGGCCCTGGCATTCGTCCTGCTCAACGGCATCACACTGGTGATGCTGCCGCTGACGGAGCGGCTGCTGAGAACTGCGGCACCCGGGCTACTGCTCGGCGCGGGGCTGCTGTTGATCGCGGCGGGAGACTACTGGACGGCCACGCTGCCGATCACCGACAGCGCCTTCACCTCGTTGATCCTGCCGCTCGGTCTCGTCGGCCTGGGCTTCGCGATCACCGTCTCGTCGATCACGGCAACGGCCGTCAACACCGTGCCGGTGCACCTGGCCGGCATGGCGAGCGCCACCACCAACCTGCTGCGAGACTTCGGCTTCACCCTCGGCCCCGCCGTCATCGGCGCCGTGGCCCTGAGCCGCGCGGCAAGCAACTTCTCCAACTCCCTGCACGACTCCGCCCTGCCCGGAGCGCTGAAAGGCGCAGGCACTGCCGTACTCGACGAGGGCGGCCCACTCGCGGTCAACGGCGCCTCCGCAGCGTCACCAAAGCTGGCCGACCTGCACCCACTCGCCCTGAACGCCCTCGGCCACGGCTACTCCATCGGCTTCGTCGTCTGCGGCTCGGCCGCACTGTTCTCCGCACTGCTGGCCCTCGTCACACTCCGCGGCCGAGCCGCTGACAATTCCCCAGAGCAGAAGGACAGCAAGCCGAAAATCTGCCGTCCCTGAGCCGGCGTGGGGTCAGATGACAGGGGAACTGCGGCTCCTCGGAACAGTCCGGAGCCTCCATCAGACCCGGACCGGTCGCCCGGCAGGGCGCCACGCACCGCCCACATACACGTCGACGCGGCTCGGTGGTGTCCCGGGCCGCGTCGACGTGAGTGGGTTCGGGATTGCGATCCACTCGGCAGAGATGACCGCGGCGGCGCGGTGGCGGCAATCGAGCAGGGATTCCAGAAGTCCGAGATCGAGAGGTCCGCTTACCGGACCGCTGTGGAGATCGACGACAAGCAGCGAACCGTCGTCGGGAAGCCGAACTCTTCAGTCAGTACTGCGCATCACCGAAAACTGGCATGCCTTAAACGACCTGGTCTCTGCGCGGCTGCCCACCCACGCGATCAGCAGGCAGATGGATCATCGCCTGGCGGAGGTCATCGGTCATCGTCTCGGGGCTGTAGCGCTTGTGCGGGGACTAGAAGCGTTGCTGGACCGCCGCCTCCCAGATGACCCCCGCTACGAAAATCTCGCCAGCGAAGGCCGTACGCCGACGAATAGAACCTCCTCAAGATGGACGACGGGTTCTACAGGCTGCGGGCCGTCTAGAACACGAACCTGTGTGACTCCTCCCCGTCCTTCAGGACTCCGTTGGGAAATCCGTAAACCGGTGATGATGAGTGTGCCGGGCTGCCATGATCGGTCTGTTCGCTGATCGAGGGTGGG